>JAUWLY010000206.1 GCA_030613445.1 Candidatus Stahliibacteriota bacterium
AGATGCGATAATTTTATTCTCAACACTAATAATTCTATCTTTATCCTCTTCACTGAAATTCTTGCCTTTTTTGTATAAATCTCCGATTTCACTGCGGAACATCGGGTCTATCCACACAAGATTAGCCCATATTTGTAAATCCCGGAATTCATCTGTAGTAAAGCTTTTAGCAATTGATATTAATTCTTCTTCAACAATGTTTTTACCTCGCTTTAAAAGTAATGAAAAATATCGTCGGTTTGGCTCAATCATCCTCTCCCAGTTGGCGAGGAAAAAATCTCGTAAAATATCTGTCTTTTCTTCAATTGTTAATTCTTCCGCTTTTTTCTTGAATAATAAGAATTGCTTGTCAGTACATTTACCGCTCTTATAGTCATGAATCTGTAAAAGAAGCGATGGTGTAAAGTTAAATGTTACATGTACGTCAGGAAAATTCTGGACATGCTTTAACATATCCAGATAATCCTTAAGGCAGTGTAATCTTACCCAGGGGAGTGGTAAAGTGCAGTCATCTGGTTTTGAATATATTGGTTGATGAAAATGCCAGAGGATTGCAACTGAAATGTTACTCATACTTCACTTTGTTCAGTTCGAAGGTTATTTTAATGACCTTAGTCATTAAAATAACCTATATAGAATCTTGCATCATTAGCAATATCTTGAGGTGGATTTTGGGCAACAAGTTCATTTAGAATCTCTTGCGCCTTGTCAGTATTACCGACCAATCCATTCATTCTTCCATAGGCAAGCATGCCCATAAAATAGAATGGAGATTCTTTATCCTTTGTCGCTCTTTCATAATAACCTAATGCCCTTTCATAATCCTTTAATCCCTCAGCCGAACATCCGGCTCCGAATAAAGCTGAAGGCACAAGTAGATAATCCTTTTTCTGCAAACTAAGGAATTTGTCAAAATTTTCTAAGGATTCTTCAAACCTACCTGTATGATAATATATTATGCCCAAATAATAAACTCCAATTTTACCAGGTCTTGTGTTCTGATACTTTGTGGTTAACTCAATTAACATATTCTCGGCTTCTTGTAATCTGCCCATGGAAATGAGTCCCATTGTCTGGGTATGGAGTAAATCAGCTTCAGGATTTTGCTGCTCACTTTTTGATAGAGTGAAAACTAAAAAGCTTATTCCGACGAAGATGACTATACCTACTAATATTGAAGTCTCGCGATGTCGCACAATATATTTTATGATTTTTTTCATAATTATGCGAAATTCGTCTTCTTCTCTATGCCCTCTTTTAATTTGCCTCATAATATCTCCTTATTTTAAGCTACGAAATTTTTCACAACATTTTTATTTATTCAGTCCATATTCTTAGCAGCGTTCTTATCCCGCACCTTTACATAACACAAGAAAAGGTGCGGGATGCTGAATTTTACAGTCGCATTATAAAACAAATGCGAGTAAAGTTCGCATACCCCTGACCCGACTCGAACGGGTGACCTGCGGTTTAGGAAACCGCCGCTCTATCCTGCTGAGCTACAGGGGTCAAGGAGGGCTCTGCCCCCCTTTTTATCCAAAAAGTTTATGCCACTCTTTAACTATATCACCGTAATCTGTTTTTTTATCACAGTAATCGAACGATGAAAATCTTTTCATCGTTATTATATTGAATTTTCCGTCTTAGTCAATATTGCTGCAGATGGGAAACAGAGAATTGGTGAGATGGAGATGGTTCATCTTGACATCTGCCGATATACTATTATAATTTTATGTTAATAGAATATATTTACATAATCTCCGTAAATAAATTTATAAAACGTAGAGGAGAAAATAATGCAGAAAAGTATTGGATCGATAGGAGTAATAGTTACTGTGCTGTTCCTGTCCAGTACAGCACATGCATTTATCTGGTATGTGCATCCAGATTCTGCTCTCAATTCTATTCAGGCAGGATTGGATTCCTGTACTGTTAATGACGTTGTGCTTGTTGCATCAGGTGTCTATTACGAAAATATTATCTGGCCGAACACCCAGGGTATACACCTTATTAGTGAACTTGGGCCAGATACGACGATAATAGATGGAGATACCGCTGGATGTGGGATCGAAGTATTTACTGGCGTAGATTCTACAACGATTATTAATGGATTTACTATCCAGAATGGATATTTTTCCGAAGGCGGCGGTATCTGCTGCAATGGGTCTTCGCCTACTATCGCCAGCAATATTATTGTTGATAACGTTGCTTATGTAGGCGGCGGCATATGCTGTTTGTACAACTCTTCACCATTCATCATTGACAATACAATCACCGACAACACAGTTTATGACCGGGGCGGCGGAATCTACTGCTATAAGTCTTCGCCGAAAATCATCGGCAATATTATTACAAACAACTTAGCTAGTCCATTGCCTAATTGTGATGAAGATGATGTCTGCCACGAATATTTCTCGCCATTTAGCACCAGCGATATGGGCTACCAGGGTGGTGGCATTGCATGCGACAGTTATTCTTCACCTACTATTGCTGATAACACTATTGTCGACAACACGACCACTGGAAGTGGAGGTGGTATTGCCTGCGACCACTACTGTTCACCGCTTATTACTGGTAATACTATCACGGGCAATACAGCAAACGGTGGTGGTGGTATTTGTTGTATATGGAACTCTTCGTCTTTTATTACAGATAATACTATCACAGGGAATACAGCCGGCTTTGGTGGCGGCATCGGTTGCTACTTTGATGCCTCACCAACTATCACAAACAGCACCATAGCCAATAATGTTGCTACGTCTGACAGTGGTGGCGGCGTGTACTGTAAGTGGCACGCTATGCCGACGATTGACAGTTGCATTATATCGAACAACAGCGGCGATGGTGTCTATAGTGAAGCTGAATCCAGCCCTTTAATCAATTACAATAATATTACGAGTAACACCGGGTATGGAGTTCGGAACGTAGATGATACTGTTATCGTCAATGCCGAAAACAATTGGTGGGGTGACCCGACTGGTCCTTACCATCCAGATTCTAACCCCAGTGGTTTAGGTGATTCTGTAAGTGATTATGTGAACTTCATTCCATGGCTTGATCAACCAGTTGGTGTAGCAGAGCAAAAGATTGTAACCTTCATGAAAAAAAATAATTTCGGCGCAACTATCTTCAGCGGTCCTCTGCAACTACCTGAAGACAAAAAATGTAAAGTCTTTGACATCACCGGTAGAGTCGTAGCACCTGATAAGATACAACCCGGCATCTACTTCATAGAAATAGATGGTGAAATAGTCAACAAAGTCATTAAAATAAAATAATATCACTGCAATCTATTAGTTATCTGTGTAATCGATGCAGTCGCAGACTGCAATCACTCCCCCTTTTCATTTGTGCCATATCAGTGCCATACTTCTACCAAAACATAAGGTGATAGACAAAATTGCACCATTGACATCTACCAATGTGCTATTATAATAATATGTAATTGTGCATAATATTTTCGTAATTTCGTATAATTATACAATACTGTATAAATGGAGGAAAAATGAAGAATAACTGTGGAGTAGTATCCCTTTTAGGGATGGTGTGTATACTCTGTGTAATCACTACACTCGTATTTGCTCAGGCACCTGATACGTTATGGACAAAAACCTACGGAGGAGTTGCTAATGATATGGGTTATGATGTTGAAAGAACTTCTGAAGGTGGTTATGTAATCACTGGATGGACGCAGTCATTTGGGGCTGGTGGATATGACGTCTATCTCATAAAGACTGATGCTAACGGTAATATCTTATGGGAAAAAACCTACGGTGGTTCAGAAGAAGAGATGGGATGGTCGGTGATCCAAACACTGGATGGTGGGTATATAATCGCTGGATATACATACTCCTTCGGTAATGGAGATGCAGATGTGTATCTAATCAAAACGGACTCTCTCGGTGATACACTTTGGACAAAGACTTATGGTGGTGATTCAACTGACTCTGGCTATTCTCTAACTGCTGCATCAGATGGAGGATTTGTTATAGCAGGGCGAACACAATCATCGGGAGCCGGTTCTGATGATATTTACTTGATAAAAATCGACTCTTTAGGGAATCTCGCTTGGCAGAAAACATATGGCGGTCCGGGACGAGAAACAGCATATAGTATACAAAAACTGTATGATGGTGGTTATATAATAGCAGGTTACACCACATCTTTCGGTGTTGTCGGTGAAGATGCCTATGTTGTAAGAACTGATAGCAACGGTGATTCACTCTGGACACATACATATGGTGATACTTCGCATGATTTGATCTCACATGTGGAGTCTACTCAGGATTCAGGGTTTATAATGATCGGATTCACTTTGTCCTTTGCTGAAGGTGACTACTATATTATCCGCACCAATGGCAATGGCGATACAATCTGGACAAGGAATTTCGGAGGTGAGATGACTGAGTGGGGATACACAATTAGAGAAACCAATGATAGCAACTATGTCTGTGTAGGCTGGTCGGACTCATACTATCCACCTGGTGGCAATAATATATATTTTTTGAAAATCAATCATTTTGGTGATACACTTTGGACAGGACTATACGGTGGAGACAATAGTGATGCTGCTTTTGATTTGGAAATCACTTCTGATGGTGGTTATATAATTGTAGGATCTACTGACTCTTATGGGGCTGGTGGAGAAGATGTTTATCTCATAAAAACGGAACCTGATGTTGGTGTTGAAGAAAAGAAAACGACAATTGCTGTAGGGAAGAACTATGGAGCAACTATCTTCAGCGGTCCTCTGCAACTACCTGAAGGCAAACAATGCAAAGTCTTTGACATCACAGGAAGAGTTGTGGCACCCGACAAGATGAAACCAGGGATTTATTTCATTGAAATTGATGGACAGATTACACATAAAGTAATCAAAATAAAGTGAAATCACCGTAATCTTTGTGTCATCACAGCCATCGATGCAGTCGTAGACTGCAATCACTCCCCTTTTTTCTTCCCCGCCCTATGTTCTCACAAAGAGCGGGACACGTGTGCCATGTTTCATGTATCTTTCTGACATATGTTGATTACAATGATTATTGTTTAGATATCAGTGATTAAAAATATTTATGTCAATAATCCAGCCATGCCTTGACAATAGCTCACCCTTCGCTATAATCTACTATGTTAAGTAATTATACAGCCAAATATACGAAAATTAAATCTGGATATATGGGGCAACTCATAGAATGGCCAGAGGTTGTTACAGAGGGCAAAACTTTGGAGGATTGTAGAATAATGTTAAGAGATGCTTTGCAGGAGATGGTAAAAGCATACAAAAAACAACATAAAGAGATTCCAACAGGCAGAGCATTAATTGAACAAATCCCTGTTGAAGTCTAGATGTCAGTAAAACGCAGGGATTTAGTAAAATACCTTGAGAAAAAAGGATTTTATTTACTAAGAGAGGGTAAGAAACACTCAATATACACAAATGACAAAAAGACATAGAACGTTCGATAGAATTACAGCTAACGAGTTATGTAAACAGGCTGATTTGAAACCCAAATTTTAATTTTCGATTAGTCTTTTTCTTTCAACACAACATTCAATATCTTCGACCAGCAAAAAGAGTGCGTAACGGATGTGGGGTCAAATCAATAACAACAGATGATAGATACCGGATACTAGACCAGAAAGATACTAGATACTAGTGGGAAAAAAGAGGCTGTGGCTGA
>JAUWLY010000054.1 GCA_030613445.1 Candidatus Stahliibacteriota bacterium
CTTATCCTTTGTCTCCTCAACTGCTATTCTAACAACCCTCTCAAAATCATCATCGCTCAAACTTGGACTTTCACCTGTAGTGGCACAGGCAACAATACCTTTTGAACCTTTATCAATTAAAAATCTGATATTCCTTCTTAACCCTTGTTCATCCAAATTATCATCTTTAAATGGTGTAACTACAGCTACATAAGCACCTTTATACATATTACCTCCTATTCAGCAACATGGGTGTTCGGAAATTCCGAAACCCTTTATTATAAATAATTTGCGGAGTCTCCATTTTTTCAATTACCTCCATACATTCTTTCCCCTCCCTCGATGCCTGTCCGCCTCTGGTGGAGGAGGGGATAAAGGGAAGGGTGAAAATTCATTGATTATAGCTTGTATCACATCATCAGTATTCTTCAACACATCATTATTCCAAAACCTTAATACCTTATACCCCTGTTCTTGAAACCATTTATCCCTTATCTTGTCCCTTCCTCTCTCAAAATGCTCACCGCCATCAATTTCAATAACTAATTTCTTCTCAAAACAGACAAAATCAACGACATAATTCCCTATCGGCTGTTGTCTCCTAAATTTTACCCCTAATTGTTTATCTCTCACCCTATACCATATCTTTTTCTCAGCCTCAGTCATATTTCCTCTTAACCTCTTTATTAGTATTTTATTTCTTGGTGCCAACCTTATTTTTCACCCCCACCTTGATCCTCCCCCATCAAAAGGGGGAGGTAAATTAGAATAAACCACTTTCGGTTGTCGTTGTCAAAATTGTAGTAAAATATTTCCATAAGAAATCTCCTACAAAAAAATAATCCTAAAAATCACCTATTTCCGAACACCCACTATATCAAAAACAAGGCCAATTTAAGGCGATTCAGGCAAATATCTCGTTTAATGGTTATGGTTACGAAACCCGTATCGTTTTTCGTTGAATGGCAACGGTTATTAAACCTCCTAAACGTAACCTCTTTACAAAACGGGTATCGTTGCCATAGCCTAATTACCATAATTTTTTTATCTTCAAGTGCCATCAATTGCTCTTTCTGTTTTACTGTCATATCTTACCTCTTTTTGCATTATAGTAAATCTCTATTCATCTTCTAAATCAAACGTGAGCTGATAAAGTTTTATTGAATCAGTTGTAATCATTTCCACTCTTTCATCCAGACTAGAATGTTCAATCCGAATCGTGTGTTCACCAAGTGTGACTGGAATTGGTCTTTTAAGGGGCGTAGTATCCACCAACTCCCCATCAATATAAATAATTCCCCAGGGGGTAACCTCAATATCCAAAAGTGCATACCTTTTATTAAAATTATATGTTAATGAACAGTTATTCATAATTACAATATCCTCGACAATAGCGGGGAAATAAGGATTTTTTAAAACTATACAATGTTTCCCTTTTTTCAATTTTATTTCCTGTCCAAGTGGTGTTGTACCAATTGAATCGCCATCAATAAAAACATTTGCCCAGGGTGAAACCATTAGTTTCACCTCAACATATCCCGGTTCTGGTTTCACATACTCAGGTTTAGATTCTTTCTTTGCTATAGATAAAGTTGTCCCAACAGGATTTAATGTATCAATAACTGTAATCGCAGAAGACATTGAATCTACAACGCTCTTAACAACGCTTTCCTTATTCTGTATATTTACACGAGTATCATAAAGAAAAATGAACAGAATAATAATAGGAATAAAAAGAAGCGCATATTTTAAGGAAATTTCTCTATGCCTCGGTTTTACACCTGCTGAATTAGCAAATACTGATTCAACTTCATTGAGTTTTGATAATCTCTTTTCTGGGTCCTTAACCAACATCTTTGCTACAGTATCAGATATCTGCACGGGAATATCTGGAACAACCTTGTCCAGTTTTTCAAGCTTTAAATGTAGAATCCGACTTATTGAGTCAGCATTAGTATTACCTTTGAATGGATTTTTCCCGCTCAATGCCTCGTAAATTGTGACGCCCAATGAAAATATATCGCTTCGAAAATCAACTTTTTTTCCTCGAGCCTGTTCTGGTGACATATATGCCGGGGTACCGAGCACAAATCCCTCCTGGGTGATTGAACCACAATCCTTGACAAAAGCCAAACCAAAATCAGTAAGTTTCACTTTATTCTTTTCAGTAATCAGGATATTTGCTGGCTTCAGGTCTCGATGAACTATCCCTTTTTTATGGGCATACCTCAACGCTGCAATAATCTGCAGGATTATTGGACTCAATGTCTTAAATTCTAAAAAGCCTTGTTTTGTAATCAATTCCTTCAAGGTTATGCCTTGAATATATTCTGAGGCAATGTAAAAATTTTTACCTTTCCCCATTTCATATATCATAACAATATTTGGATGTCTTAATTTTGCCTGAATCATTGCCTCACGCTCGAACCGTTTCACCCACTGTATATCTGATGACAGATTCGAATGGAGAATTTTTAAAAGAACAAGGCGATCGAGCTTTGGGTCGCGCGCCTTATAACTTCGCGCCGCCATCCCCTCATAAATCGATTCAAGAATTTCGTATTTACCCCGTTGGATAGTAAACATCCTACGGGGTTTATTTTCTTTTCCCATCTTTTTTCCACTGAGATAGCTTATACTGCAGGTTGCGCAAAGATATGCCTAAACTTTCAGCTGTTCTCTTCCGATTTCCAAAAAATCGTTTTAATCTCTTTAAGATATCTTCTTTTTCAAGCTGTGCCAAAGTTTTATCCTCACTTAATTCTTTCGACCCTGTTGTCTTAATCTCCAGATCATCTTGTTTTATTGTTTCTCCTTTGCACAAGACGATCCCACACTCAATTGCATTTTCTAGTTCTCTGATATTCCCGGGCCAAGTATGCTTTAATAAACGATTTAATGCCTGTTTACTAATACCTGTAATTTTTTTTTCGAGTTTTTTCGAGTATCTCTTTATAAAATAGTTCACCAAAACAGGAATGTCATCGAGCCTCTCACGCAGTAAAGGTACCTCGATTTTTACAACAATCAGCCTGTAATACAAATCTTCACGAAATTTCTGTTGTTTGACCATCTCGATTAAATTTCGATGTGTTGCACTGATAATTCTTACATTAACATAGGTGTTTGTCGTATCTCCCAATCTTCGAATCTCACCATTCTGTAACACCCTTAAAATTTTAGGTTGGAGAGGTAAAGGTAAATCAGATATCTCATCCAGGAATATTGTCCCTCCATTAGCTGCCTCGAATAAACCCTTTCTATTAGTCGTCGCTCCTGTAAAAGCGCCTTTTCTATAACCAAAGAGTTCAGATTCTAAAAGCTCCTGCGGTATTGCACTACAATTAACTGTAATAAAAGGTTTGTTCTTTCTATAACCATTATAGTGAATTGCCCGTGCTATCAATTCTTTACCTGTTCCAGTCTCACCACTGATAAATACAGTAACATCTGTTGGAATAATTTGATTCATAAGTTCATATACCCTTTTCATTTTTTCGCTCTGGCTGATAATTTCTGGAAATTCACGCCATTCATTCAAAACCGTTTTCAAGTTGATATTTTCTGACACTATGGATTGATAGAGTTGTGCGTTTTCAATCGCAAGTGCCGCAATATTTGCAAAGGCAGTGAGAAACTGTAGGGTATTATCATCAAAAACTACCTGTTCTGTTCTGGTATCCACATAAATTCCTCCGAGCAAAGTATTTCTACAGATCAAAGGCACGCAGGCAATAGATTTAATCTGTTTAATCATAACACTCTCGGCTTCCGGGAATGCTGTTTGCGCATCTATAAAAATTTTTGGGTTTTTCGTCTTAAGCATCTCTTTAAAGGCGCTCTGCGAAAGCTCGCTCAATTCTTTTTCAATAGTTCCTTCCATTTGCTGCGCTACTTTTACTTTCAAATTACCAGACTCATCAGTCAAAACAATGAATCCACGTTCTGCATTTACCGATTCAATTGCTACGTGCATAACTTTTTCTAATAGCTTTTCTGGATCCAAAATAGAGTTGAGTATTTGGCTTATTTCATAGAGTGACTTGAACACCTTATTTCTCGACGATAAACCTTTCTTCTTTGGTTCGGGCTGAATTCCCAAGACTATCAATTATCTCGAGTGTCCAGTAGTATTCACCACCACCTAAAAGTGATAACCCACAGGTAGTATCATTCTGTTCATGGATATCAAAACTGTAAACAACTCCACCTGGACCCCCACCAGTGATTTTGACAACCTCTCCATGATAATACACATAAAATCCACAGGTATATTTATGCCAGATAAATGTAGTATCAGTCCTCAAGGTATCAAGTCCACCCTTTGGGAAAATAATATCAGGTGATTGATAAATTATGCGTGAAATGTAGCATGGAGACGATTGGACGACCGCACTATCCTTATCAGCTATATTAAATAATATATCCTTGCCCACCAACGCTTCAAGATTTTGACCAGGGATTTCATCGACAAAAAGGGTATGGATAAATTTCTGTTTGAATGAGTCATAGATTAGTCTCTGGATATAGGAAAACGCAGGAATTTCAACCCAGACCGATTCAATATCGACCTCGCCGTCGATATCTCCTGCTGCAGTGGATAATACACAGAAATACAGTGGATCAGGAGGCCAATTTCTCTCGTAGCGGTGTGTAGTAACTTTGTAGTCTATGAGAAAGGGCAGACCATTCAGATATACTGTGAGCGTATCGATCTTGCCTGTTTCGGTTATTACCATGACCGACTCAGGTGCATAATCGATATGCGTGAAAAAGACCCACATGGAATCTTCGGGTAGGACGTACAAGCCGAAATCACCGCTGGTATCAGAATAAGTAATCACATCAGCCTGGGGTATGAAAATTTCAACGTCGGCAATCCCATAAGAATTACGCGAAAGTACCCTGCCGCATATATTGCCGCCCAAATCATGGTCTAAGGGATTGTCTCGTGGCGCATTTAATGAACAGTTTAAAACGCATAAGAATAAAACAAAGAGAAAACCGAGTGAATGTTGGTTGATATTGAATCTATGTTCAGCTGCATTTCCTATCATCATACCATTTTAATTACTATCTACTGTATGTCAAGGATGAGTTTGGAATTATCACAGTACGAATCTTTTTTTCAGGTAAAGAATAGAATACATTTTTCGAGCTTATAGAATAATCTCCAGAACCTTTATGAAAAGGGGCAAGAATTAATCTTGCCCCTTGTATGGTGTATTACTTTAGAAAAACAGTCTTTATAGTAATATTCGCTTCATCTGTTTCGAGTTTATAGAAGTACACACCCCTTGCTACAGCGCTTCCACGATCGTCTGTTCTGTATAAGGTAATACTGCTGCTATTGATTGATAGAATGAATTCTATATAATTTAATTGATGATAACATTTTTAGTTTTTCTTCTGTGTCTTTCAGATTCAGGCGTGGTCATTGTTGATGGTGTCTTGTTTTATGAAGGTGACCTTAAATCAAGTGTCCTTAATGCCGGTGATATAGTGGAGACAATCGAGCAGAAGGATGATATGGTTCGCATTAGATATAATAATAAGGTTGGTTTAGTCAATAAAGGTGTGCTGATTGATTTTAGAGAACAGATTGCCGAAGAAAGATTGTTCGTATTTGCTCGTGGTTATTTTAACCAGGCTGAATACAGAAAGGCGGCAAAACTCTTTGATGTCTTCATAAATAATTTCGACCAATCACAATATCTTACTGAAGCACTTTACTATTATGGGATGTCTAATGAAGAATTGATAAGCGATCTCGACTCCGCCCTTCCCCATGATTCTGACCTCGACAGAGCCCTCTGGTGAGGAGCTCTCGACTTAGGTCAATAGCTTTTTTAACCTTGCCAAGAAATGATCCACTTGTTCTAAATCATTAAGCACAAGGTTGGCAAGACCATCGAGGCACGTCCTTCGGCATGCTCAGGACAAGTTCAGGAGCTGTGTCCTATTTGTAGTACTTGAGGATGGTTCCAAAAATGATTTCAAAAAGCACTCGACAACGTCTTAGGCAATGTTATACACCGTTGAGTAAAAGTCATATCATCGCTACCTCAAAAGTAGCAGTTTCTTCGTTTGTGAAAATTTATCTCCTACCATCAATTTACAAAAATAGAGTCCGGATGACATAACTCTACCCTTTTCACCACTGCCATCCCACCAGACTATATAAGTTCCTGCTTTCTGGCACCTATCTACCAATGTTTTTACCATCTGTCCTGAGAGATTGTAAATCTTGAGTTCAATATGCTCCGCTCTTGCTACTGAATACCTGATGCCCGTTGAAGAAGTGAAGGGGTTGGGATAGGTGGACAGCGATATTACCTCTGGCTGAATGAGTTCATCTTCACTGACACCGGTTGGCATATCTGACAGAATCTCTACATCGTCTAGGGCAAAAACCCATGGAAAGTCGAAAAAATAGTTCATAACAAAAACGAGAAATACACTGTCTTCCCCAGCCAAATCCGATATATCTACTGTCACGGGTATGAAGCTATCCGGCACCGACGGAGAGTAACTAAATTCATATACACAGTGCCACGCAAATGAGTCAGTTGTATCTGCGGTGAGCATCACGGACAGATATTGGTCCATAGCAGAGCCTAATCCATTCCTTACCCAGAAGCGGAGTAGGGCATTGGAGGCTCCGGACAGGTCAAGTGGATGTGCCAACATCAATCTTTCCTGCACCAACGTGTCGCCCGAAATCCCATGGGCAGTATCCATTACGCAATGAGTAGGAGAATGATATGAAGATGTGGAGATATGCCAGTTTTCATCAGCTATCCAGTTATCCAGTCCGCTTTCGAAGTCATCGTAAAATATTATATATAAGGCTGGTTGTCCAATTGTGACCCACAGGGTATCATACCAGTTGCCTCCTATTTGTGTTGTAATGTTCACCGCGAAAGTATCTTTTTGGCCAGCAGGAAATGAGGGGTCTATCTCAAAAACAAAAGGGTCTCCTTCATTTATCACCACCGAATCTGCCGGAATGTCTCCAAAAGAAGCGGTGCTGTCAAGAACGGAGACGAGTGGATTCAGACTATAAAGAGTGGCTTCTACGCCCGTGGCTCCGAAATCATAAGACTTCAAGCCGATGCGTAGTTCTATCGTTTCTCCTGGCTCGGGAATTCCATTTCCATTACCACTCAACTCATTTAGATAGCGGCCCATCAGGGAAATGTATTCCTCTCCAAGTGCAGGAATAGAGTTTACAGTGGCGAGTGCGTCAAGTCTACCCCATCCATAATCCATGTTCGGAATCGTGTCCCCCAGGTGAACGGCATTGTCAAGCAGGGCATTGTAGATTGTATTATAATCCAGTGAAGGGGTTTTTTGGAGCATCAGGGCAATAACACCTGCCACATGAGGGCAAGAACACGATGTCCCGGAATGAGATGCATATCCACCACCGGGCTGAGAGGTATTAATGTCTGTTCCTGGTGCACACAGGTCGGGCTTGGTGAGATTCCAATCAGGTCTGCCCCAGTAGGTAGTATCATTCCATGGCCAGTGGTCCGGAGCCGGTCCCCGGCTCGAATTCAGTGCAATACTGTCATTCTGGTCAGTATTACCCACACCAATAACTGTGGGATAACTGCCGGGACAGCCAACTTGGGAAGGATTGTTTCCTATGGCAAAGACCGGTATAAAACCAAGACGCCGCAGATTAAGCAAAGATTGCCATTCGGACAGACTCTGCCAGTAACTACCCCAGGAACAAGAAAGCACTCTTATATCCACGCCAGAGTCTATAAGGGAAGCATACCACTGAAATGCAGCATATATATATTGCTCGGGTAACCAACCTATATCATTAACAGCTCTCGCCATTGCAAATTCTGCTCCTGGAGCCACACCAATGTCATTCGGGAACGGTCCTGGACCATCACCACCTACCGCAATACCGGCCATCCCGGTTCCGTGACCTGCTATATCGTAAGGTCGTGAAAGGCTATCCGCGGCGTCAAACCATAGTCCGGAAAAATGCTCTATCAAAGCTGGGTGACTGGTGTCAACACCCGTGTCGATAAAACCTATAATAACATCCTCGCCCGTATATCCCTGTGTCCAGACCTGATCAGCCCTTATCTTTAGTATATTCCACTCCACAGGGAGTATGCTTAATCCGGAATTGACACGGTTTGTACGCCACTCTAAAGGCAAATAGTAATCATGACTCTCTACCAGTATGACATCCGCTCTTTTAGCAAGTTCTGTAATAATACCTTTCTTGGCTGTGATTACCAGTCCATCAAATATCCAGAATGGGATAACTGATTTTACATCGCTTTTGCCCCTTATGGAAAGATATGTCAGGATTGATGCTTGATTCTTGTAAGCTCGATCACGCAGAAACTTCAGAGTCTCCCGACGATTTAACCCCTTCGGTGACTCAAGTCCCTCGGGTTCTTTCACATTCACTACGACCGTAAGAAACTCACTTTCGCTCAGTTTCTCCATCTGGGACTTCAACCGGGGAGAAATCTTATCTGATGAGCCCCCACTAAAATTTTCTGAGCCAACAGCGGGGATAGTCACCACAAACATCAGCGCCAGTGTAACAAATATCCTCTTCATCTTGCCTCCTCCTTTATGATTACCATCTTTCTCACCTTTGCATAGTCTCCAGCCTGCAATTTGTAAAAGTAGATACCGTTAGAAACCCTATTTCCATCATTTTTTCTTCTATCCCATATAACCTTGTGGTAACCGGCTTTCTGGACGCCGTGGAACAATGTCTTTATGCTCCGACCCGTTACATCGTATATGCTTACATCCACCAGTCCTGTCTCGGGCAAGATATACTCAATCTGGGTAAATCTGCTCATCGGATTTGGTGAATTCTGACTCAACTCGAACCTCAAAGATTGAACATCGGTTCTTTCTGTCACAGCAGTTGGGCTTACATAGGCTGTCCCCTCAAAAGGAAGGCAATCCTGAGCCGTCACAGTGACTTCCATAATCCCTTCAGTAAGAGGATTGATTGTTAATATCGCACTTCCACTGGGGTTAGTATAGCCATATACATATACCTCGTCTCCCTTCCACACACATACGAGCGCATTTGCAAGTGGAGCACCACTAACATCCACGGTAACGATGAAATCCTGTGGACCAGTTGGTATCGAATCACTGTATGAAACTGAAAGTGTATCTGCCGTGCCTTTTTGGCGCATAGGGAGTTCTGGGTCACCGAAAAGGTTCCAGACATAAATGGATGCTCGCCAGACAAGAGCCTCCTGATTAGCGGTATCGCTTGAAGTGAGATGAACAAACTTATCCCTTGCAACAGCGTTTGCTGCTCCTATGTGATAAACATTACTGTCCAAGAATGCCTTATAGAAATCTAAATTGAGCAGTTCTGATGGACCCAATTCAGGTGGATGTCCCCATCCAAATCCAGCATTCCCCATGAGACCCACTGTTCCCCCTGCAGGATTATTCATAAAATGCTCACACAGGCAATCCCCCAGGCATTCGGCGGCTGTGCAGAACCATCCAATAAAGCATGAAATAGCGGTGCCAATTGAGTATCTTGGTGTATTTGTCAGGTTGTCAGCGTCGGTTGTATCCATTATTACCGTGCCATCCATATAATGGACATCTTCCATATCCCCATGTAGGGCGAACTCGAAATAACCGAATCCCTTATTAAGCGAATCTGGAAGAGCCAATAGATTGGCGCCTTGCGACTCGTAAAATTTGGTTATATCCCAGCCGATGGGAATATGATTTGCGATTGAGTCGCAGACCACATCCCCCCAGTAGGTACCCACAAGCTGTGACGCTACAAGTAAAATACTCGCTTCGTATGAACCTGCTGGTGTCTTTTCATAGGTGAGAGTCTTCTCAACAAAAGTCATCACTTGTAATGTGTCATCCACGCTTGCCCTACCCACATAAACATCTGAATACATATCAACGCTATCGGTTGGCTCCCCATAGATCTCATTCCCATTTGCGTTCCAATCCCCATCTAAATCACCAAAATAGAGGTCAGAAAGACAAGGGGAGTGGATATTCACGACATCGCACTTCCTCACAATATCATCGCTCACCAAATCCCACCAGCTTGCTGAATCTGCATCCACTCCAATTAGGACCCATACAAGACCAGAGTCTGCGAACAGTTCTTTTTCGTAGTTCCTAAACTTCTCTGCCATATCATATCCGGAATAATGCACATCTATCCACGAAACGGTTCTTATAGCCGTGGGAACACCTTTTTTGGTCTTCCAATTAGCAAGCGGCTCGAAATACGGGGCAAGGCTATCTTTCGTCACGATGAGATATTGAATTTCCCCATCGGAAAGAGACTGCAGCGGTGGAGAGAAACGAGGAATGTCCTCGGGGTTCGCCACTTGCAATCCATGCAAAGCATGCCTTAGCTGCTCCGGCGTTCTTGGCTCAACTTTTCTAACTCCCTCTTCATATGTAAGTCTTAGAGTTATGGACTCATACAGAATTAGCTTTCGCTCCGCTGGATAGTATTGAAGAGGATAAACAGAGACTCCGCACAACCTATATCCCGCTTTGGAACCCGAAGCGCCTAAAAAAACGATACGGCTGGGATAGGGACCTATCGAGCTGTAAACCGAGTCATCGGGTTCAACGAAGGTAGGTTGGTTATGCGAAAGTGGACAGAACGGTTGAGCAGGCAAAACAATAAATTCACCAGTGATAGAAACTTCTTTGCATGCGATTACCTCTACTTTTTCTATACTTGCTGATTGTGGAATCACGAAAGTATAGGTGAGGCGGGGAAGAGAAGGCTCTCCTATCTTACCTGTGCTGGTTGCACCACGCATATTTACCACATCATAACCATTATACTGCCCAAGCAAGACATCAGATGTTGAAAAAGTTAATGTCTTTATTGTCTCACCACCGAATGCAGCCCCAAAGAGCGTAAATAAGAGCAGTAAACAAATCATTGTTCTTCTCATCTTTTCCTCCTTCTATCTCAACAATATCGCCTTTTCTGTCTTTTTATAATCACCTGCTTTAAAATCAACAAAATAAACACCAGCAGGAACCTTTCGATCATTCTGGTCTGTACCATCCCAGACAATAGATGATTGCATATTGCATATTTCAGATTGGAGATTGAAATCTTTCACTAATCTGCCACATGCATCGTAAATCTTTAAACTGACTACTGACTTCTGTCTACTGCCTACTCCTATCTGGAATCTAATTTCTGTCATCCGTCTAAATGGATTTGGATATAACGTATTCAACATGGTTTTCATTGGTAAACCAGCTAAACCTTTGTCATCTTCTGCAATGCCCGTTGTGATCCCGAAAAAGTTCATGATCGAATCTAATAATGCCTCTCGAGTCGAAGGCGGAGAACCATCAGTTAATAAACCTAACTCAAATGAAGTGCCAACTGTCTTGTATGTCCCGGCATCATTCGCTACACCACAATTGTAATTATTATTACCATCATGAAAGATTAAGAAACCACTACCTGTAGGATTGATATGGTCTATATAGTTATTCTCACCACTATAATTGAAATTCATACCTTCAGTAAAGATACCACTTTCACCGACAACTGGACCTAAATCATCAGTACCATCAGATATTGCATCAATTCCAAAGAGCGGTCCAAAATCATAACCACCCTGAGATGGTGGATCATAATACCAGACATCACCACCTTCAAGATACATAAGACCGTCCTGATTTTCTAAGAAGTCAACCAATGCTAAAGCTTCAGCACTACTTGCATCAATAACATAATTATCCGAATAGATTCCAACACATACCAGTACTGCCTGATACAAACCCAAATCTGAAGCAAGACTTATACCATAATCACCACTATACCCTAAATTGGTCAAAATCGTATGCATGTT
>JAUWLY010000287.1 GCA_030613445.1 Candidatus Stahliibacteriota bacterium
CGCAAAGCTCGCGGTCGATTTTCTCAAAAGGACAAAGGTGATAGGTGAACAGCTGGTCACTGATGGCGTTGCGGCTTCGGCTGAAAATGTCAATGCGGTTTTAACGAATGGATTTTATTGGTTATACGGACCGATAAACAATTATGTATAGATAGAATACGGAAGATAGGTTTGGGTATGGATGCTGGATTTTTTCTAGCTTCCTAACTCTAACCCAATAACCATTTTGAAAAGGAGTTCTTATGTCATTTTTCAGGAAAAAAATCTACGCCTGCGCGGGGTTTAACACCATATCATTGGGTAGCGGTAGAAAAGAATTCCATCCCAAGAAACCGCGTCCAGGTATTGAACATTATATCAAAGAAGCAGGGCTCGGAACCATCAATCAGATACAGAACCCCGAAGCAATAGATGAAGGTGTCATCGGGAACTTCATTGCTGCAAGGTTCTGTAAACAAGGTAACCTTGGCGGATTTCTTCCAATGATCCATACAACCTTCCAATATAAACCTTGCATTCGTGTCGAAGGTGCCTGCGATTCAGGTGGGTTGGCTTCGGTTGTTTCCGTGAAAACAATCCTTGCTGACCTTGCTGACGTTGTTCTTTGTCTGGGCGTTGAGGTCCAGAATTCAGTTAAGGCGATATATGGTGCTGATTTTCTTGCTGCTGCTGGCTGGTTTTCCGGAGAAAGGAAGAATGGCCATGCCTATTTCTTTCCGGATCAGTTTTCACAGCGTGCTGGTGCTTGTTTTGAAAAATTCGGCAAGGAGAAAGTACGGGTCGGCATGGCACAATGGTATGTTAATGCAATTGAAAATGCAAGGAAATACCCCCACGCGCAAGAGTTTCACAATAAGAACTCGGAGCTCTTTGCCACCGGTATGACACCTCCTAATCCCAAAGTCTTTTGTGAATATATCAATGTTTTTGATTGCTCAAAGGTTTCTGATGGCGGTTCATCAATGATTTTTGCTTCGGAAGAAGGTTTGAAGAAGATTGGGGTTGACCGAAAAGATGCTGCTGAAGTTATTGCCTATGCACAGGTTCAGGATAATTTGACAACCCCGCCGCCTGACTTTACTAAATTAACGACGTGCGCAGTAGCGGCCAAACGTGCCTATGAGCGCGCCGGTATCAAACCTGTTGATTTGAGTGTGCTCGAGGTCCATGATTGTTTCACTATCGCAGGCATTTTGGCCATAGAAGCTGCGGGATTTGCCGACTACGGTGAAGGTGCTGATTTTGTCAAGGATGGGCAAAGCAAGTTGACCGGTGCAATACCCACGAATACAACTGGCGGTCTTATTGGTTATGGTCATCCTACAGGAGCAACCGGTGTCCGGCAGGCAGTTGACGTAGTCAACCAGCTTATCGACAAAGCAGACGGCTGTCAGGTCAAGATTGATTCGAGTCGGCCTTATGGTATGTTATCGAGCATGGGTGGCAATGATAAAACTGTCGTAGCAATGATCTTCAGAAAAACAGAATGATTCTACAGGACATCAGTTCATCAGGAGGGGGATATCAGATTATCAGAGAATCAGGGCGAAGGACATCAAACTATCAGAGGGTCCACCAGAAGATATCATCAACTGATATCCTTTTATCCTGATATCCACTACCTGATACTCTGGTTTCCTGATCGCCGTCACGACGACGATACTGACTGCCATGCCGTTTAGCCACTAACTATGCCTGTTTCTCAGTAACTATGATTATCGGAAGCAAACTATATCACTTTGATTCAATCAAGTCCACGAACGAGCATGCAAAAACGCTCGTAAGAGACGCACCAGAAGGAGCAGTGGTTCTGGTCGATGAGCAGACTGAGGGTCGTGGAAGATTTGGTAAGCAGTGGTATTCACCTGAGGGTGGTATTTGGATGTCAGTCATCCTACGTCCCCCTGATCCTTCATTGATTTCTCTCATTGCCGGTATTGCAGTCTGCAAAACCTTACATATGAACAGCATACTTCCAGGCATTAAATGGCCCAATGACATTATGCTTAATGAAAAAAAGATTGGTGGGGTCCTAACTGAAATTGTTGATAAAGCAGTGATTCTTGGTATCGGGCTCAACCTGAACATACGCGAGTTTCCGAAAGAACTCGAAACTACTGCGAGTTCTGTATTTCTTGAGACAAGAAAGCATCTCGAGAAGAAAATGGTCTTCGATACACTATGCAAGCAATTGGATGATTGCTATATGATGTTGAAGCAAAACAAAACAGCTGATTTATTGACCGAATGGCGTCACTACACAATCTTGCTTGGTCAGCAAGTTATTATTGAATTGCCGGACAAAAAACTGGAGGGTAAAGTCCTTGATATCAGTAGGGATGGCGCTTTAATAATCATGCGTTCAGATCGCAAGACCGAAAAAGTAATTGCCGGTGTGTGTCATCTGAGGAAGAGATGAAGAAGTAGAGATGGTGGATAATGGATGATAGATGGAAGATTAGAAATAGAGAGGGGGTTAAGTAGAGATGGTCCATGGACATAAGAAACTAAAAATTCATCAGTTAGCCCATGAATCAGCGATTCGTATTCATAAGATGTCGCTGAAACTGCCGAGCTTTGAACGATTTGAAGAGGGCACTCAAATACGGAGGTCTTCCAAATCTGTCTCGAGTAATATTGTGGAGGGGTATGCGCTAAGACGTTACAAACAGGATTATATTAGGTACTTACTGCATGCCTATGCTTCAGGCATGGAGACTGTGGAACATCTGGAATACCTGTATGAAACGAAGTCCCTTAAGGATAAGACTTTTTATGAATCACAACATCGTGATTATACAAAATTGAATAGCATGCTGCACAATTTTATCAAGGCAATAGAATCTGGACACGATTCTTCACGCGTTGGCAATATCAATGATAATTGATAAGAAGATGGTAGATATTGGAGGATAATTCATCGTCAATCATCCCCCATCAATTATCTTATATTCTCCATCCAACATCTTTGTGATGAAATGATACAGATATATACTGGTAACGGTAAGGGTAAAACAACTGCAGCTTTGGGCTTGGCGCTAAGGGCGGTCGGACACGGTCTAAAGGTAATAATGATTCAATTCATGAAAGGCAAGATAAACTACGGCGAACTCGAGGCAGCAAAATACCTACCTAACTTGGTTATCGAACAATACGGTCGCCCGGATTTTGTGAATCCAGAAAATCCTTCTGAGGAAGATATTCGTTTAGCGCGTCAGGCATTTACGCGTGCTAAGGAGGTTATGAGAAAGAAGGGATTTGATATTGTTATTCTGGATGAAATCAATGTGGCTGTTGCTTTTGGGCTTATTGGGGTTCAAGAAGTTATTGATCTGATGAAAAGCAAACATCGAAAAAAAGAGCTCGTTCTCACTGGCCGTTACATGCCCGAAGAGTTTGTTGAGTACGCAGACCTGATAAGTGATATCAAGGAAGTGAAACATCACTTTAGCGATGGTGCGTCCGCGCGTAAAGGGATAGAATACTGACAGGAGAGCATGAGAAGGCTATCAAAGACGGCAAGAACAGAGCAAGGTCCATAATCGCCGTCTGTGAGACGTCTATCATTGTTGACATGTAGCTGTATGCGTATAGAATAGAATAGGAGGTTTGATGATTATACCGACCGAAAAAATATATAAAAGGTTTGAGAACAAATACAAAGCGATTAACGTGGCATCCTTAGAAGCAAGAAAACTGAAAGACGATCAAGTAAAGGGTCTTTTAGAAGGACACATTAATCCGGTTTTTGAAGCTATCAGGAAACTGATCGCTGGTAAGATAAGGTATCAAGATTGAATATTGCCCTGGGCATAACCGGTTCTATCGCCGCATATAAATCATTAGAGCTCATAAGAGGGCTGAGAAAAAGTGGTGCTGAAGTTAAAGTGGTGCTTACCAAATCGGCAAGCCACTTCGTCACACCACTGAGCTGTCAGACATTATCGGCAAATGAGGTGTACATTGATCAGTTTCTGTTGACCAAGGGCATGAAACATCTAGCCTTATCAGCATGGGCTGATGTGCTGGTTGTTGCTCCGGCTACCGCAAACATTATCGGTAAAGCAGCGTGCGGTA
>JAUWLY010000160.1 GCA_030613445.1 Candidatus Stahliibacteriota bacterium
GCTCGGGATGGAATTTTAATCGTTAATAGCGTTAGTTTATTTAGGCGTTTAGTATTTTGGATTTTAGGTGTTTGTATTTTCTCCGTTTCACCGTTACACCCATGCTCCGTTTCATATCCTCGCCCTACGCCTTACTCTCTACTCCTTACGCTCTTGGTTCTTGGAGCTTGGCTCTTGGAACTTGCTTCGTGTCTTCAGACGAAGTATGTGGGTTTGCTTGACTTGTTAGGGTTTGTCCATATAATTGCACGGTGAATGATTTACTTATTGAATTGAACAAAGAACAGCAAAGAGCAGTCAAGATAACAAAAGGTCCGATTCTTATCCTTGCCGGTGCAGGGAGTGGTAAAACAAGGGTTATTACCCATCGTATTGCACATCTGATTAAGAAAGGGTATGTTGATCCTTGGGGTATATTAGCGATTACTTTCACCAATAAAGCCGCGGATGAGATGCGTACCCGTCTTTATAACCTGTTGAATAACCCCGGTAATATGTGGATCAAGACATTTCATTCAACCTGCGCAAGGATTTTGAGGGAAGTATTAGAACGTAAGAAATCAGTTAAAGATATTGCTGGCGTGTCCGGGAATTTCACGATCTATGACGAGTATGACCAGATAGTTTTGATTAAAGAATGTCTTAAGGATAGGAACATAGATCCTCAAGTGTTCTCTCCGTCTGCAGTAGCTGCTTATATCAATCGGATGAAACAAGACCTCCGGTCAATAGACGATATTGACAACGACCTTATGAAGACATTATATGAAGACTACGACAGCAAAATGTCCGACTACAACGCATTGGATTTTGGCGATTTGATTATGCGGGTGGTCAGGATATTCCAAAAAGACAAGCAGACGCTTATTCATTATCAGAAACGGTTCCAATATATCCTGGTTGATGAATATCAGGATACTAACAACGCTCAATATGTGTTGACAAAACTCCTTGCTGAGAAGCATCGTAATCTGTGTGTTGTTGGTGATGATGATCAGTCGATCTATTCATGGCGTGGTGCTGAAATAAGGAATATCCTTGATTTTGAGAAGGATTTTCCGGATGCGGTGGTGATAAAACTCGAACAAAACTATCGTTCGACAAAAACGATTCTTCAGGCTGCTTCAGCGGTTGTCATGAATAATGAACGCCGTAAGCCCAAGGTGCTCTGGTCAGATGAAGAGCAGGGCGAAAAGATTGAATTCAGTGCCTTGGATGATGCCTATGCAGAAGCAGCTTTTGTCGCTCGCAAAATCATTGAATCGAAGTTCCATGGTGTTAAGTTGGGGGAGATGGCGGTTTTTTACCGCATCAATTTTCAATCCCGGGTTTTTGAAGAGGCGTGCATAAGGTTCCAAATACCCTATGAAGTTGTTGGTGCATTGAAGTTCTACGACCGAGCAGAAATAAAAGATGTACTCGCTTATCTCAAAGTTATCGATAACCCGCAGGATGCAGTGAGTCTGTCCCGTATTATCAATGTGCCGGCGCGAAAGATAGGGCATATCACTTTGGAAAAACTGGTCACAAATGGCAAGCATACCGGGCTTTCTCTTTACAATGTATTGAAGCAAGTTGATCAGGTTGAAGGTATCGCTAAGAAAACCAAAGAACGTATTGGTCAGTTTAGCAATTTGATGGAGGGGTTTCGAAAGGATTGTTCGGTTATGAGTCTCCACGAATTTGTTCTTAAGGTTGTAAAGGATTCAGCTTATCTGGACAGCTTGGATCCAGAAAAAAGTGAAAAGGACTACACACGGCGCAAAAATGTCGAAGAGTTGGTAATTTCAATTAAAGATTATTGTAAACAGAACCCCGACACGACGCTGCACGGGTATTTGGCAGACGTTTCACTACGCAGTCAGATCGATGAGTGGGAAGCCTCAGCACAGCGCGTTAGCCTGATGACTTTGCATAATGCTAAAGGGTTGGAGTTCGATACTGTTTTTATAACGGGTTTGGAAGATGGTTTGATCCCCCACTACAAATCAAAGTCTGAGTTGGACCAGTACGAAGAAGAGCGGCGCTTGTTGTATGTGGGCATCACGCGTGCCCGCAAAAAATTGTTCTTGACCAATGCCAGGCAGCGACCCACGTTGCGCGGTGGTTTAGTATACACAATGATTTCGCCATTTTTCCGTGAGATACCTATCGATGTCCTGGGATCAAGTCTTGAAATTCAAGATTGGTGAAAAGGAAAATCAATGAATTGCTCGAATTTTAAATTTCAAGACCTGACCCTCATCAAGGATCTCTTTCCGATAACCAAAGAATTGATATACTTTAATCACGCGGGTACAGGTCCTTTATCATTACCTGCCAAAAAAGCGATTGATGATTGCATGGCAGTATTTGCGGCGCGGGCCGAGTTCCAAGTGGATGACTACTTCGTAAAGGTGAAAAACTGGCGCGCCACTGTAGCGTCTTTAATAAATGCCGCGCCTGAAGAAATCACTTTTGTCCATAATACATCTGAGGCTTTGTATATTGCACTTGTCAATATACCCTTAAATGACGGTGATGGGGTTTTGGTAATGGATGATGTTTTTCCAGCGATAAGGTATATTGTGCAGCATAACCTACCGTATGCGAACACTTTTTTTGCACCATTCTTAGGTCGGGATCCAATTGAGGTCATTAAAAACAACCTTGATAAAAACCTAAAAGTAGTGGTTCTTGAGCTCGCTCACTATCTTACTGGCGAGATGATAGCTCTCAAGCCACTCATTGAGTTCTGTAGGGAGAAGGATATCTATGTGGTCGTTGATGGTATACAGGGAATCGGTGCGATAAATTTTGATGTCCAGGAAACCGACGTGGATTTTCTTGCCTGCGGTGCTGGAAAATGGCTTTTTGGACCGACTGGCGCAGGGTTCTTATACGTGAATAAAAGACATTTCAGGGTTTTAAAAGGGCTGCATGCTGGTTGGCTTGGTGCAGAGTGGAGCGGATTTAATGATTGTCAAATCAGCCCACCACTATACCCTGATGCCCGGAAGTTTGAACTGGGTTCAAGGAATATTATCGGCATCAGTGCATTGGTTGAGAATATCAATATTCTATTGAACTATGGGGTAAAGAATGTTCAAGAGAAGATTCTGAGTTTGAAAAATGAAATGCGTAAGAGATTTATTACAATGGACTACAAAATAGTAACGCCTTCTGAGCCGCCCCAATCTGGGATTCTGACCGTCCGACCGCCCCAAGATGCAAAGGCCATATTTGATCGATTGTACCGGGCCAAGATCATTGTTTCGCTGCGCAGCAATTGCCTGCGTTTTTCCCCACATTTTTACAATACTGAAGAAGAAATAGAAGAAATATTTAAGATACTAAGTAATTGAGAGACCAAATTCCAAGAGCCAAGAACCAAGAACCAAGAACCAAGAGCCAAGTTCCGAGAACCAAGTTCCAAATTCCAAAATAACTTATCGAAGATCTCGAATGTAGATGAGAGAATTACTTAGTTACCTAATAACTGCTTTACTCTTTACGCCCTACGCCGTACGCCCTACGCTTTACTCCCTACTCTCTTTTCATCCGTTGTGTTCTTTATATAAATCTAACGTCGTATCTTTGGAGTAGAGCCTTCAGGCTCGTATTGGACGGGCGTAAACGCCCTACTCCTGTTTATCCCTTTCGATCGTTTATCTGGTTCATTTAGGCGTTTAGGTATTTGTATCTTCTCTGTTTCTCCCATACTCCGATACTGCCTATTCGGTTCTTTTTGTGTAGTCGCCCGATTCATCGGGCATTGTCTGATAAATCAGACAACTACAGGGTTCTACGCCTTACGCTCTACTCTCTCTTCATTTATCTCAATAAAATCGCCTTCCGGGTTAGACAATGAGCATCTGTTTCCAGTTGCACAAAGTATATACCGGCTGGAACTTTTCGGTTCAATTCGTCTGTGCCATTCCAGGATACATACGTAGGGAGTAGGGAGTAGGTAGTAGGTAGCTCAAGATTCTTAACCAAACGACCAGTTGCATCGTATATTTTTAGCTCTCTGCACCCAGCATTTTGGCCTATGCTGAATGTGATATCTGTTTTATTCCGGAAAGGATTAGGATAAATAGCCAGTAAGTCTGCACTGACTGTCTTTGGTGTATATTCTTCAATGAAGGTTACATGTTCAGCATTGAAGTCGTCGATATAAAAACCTTCTCCAACACCATCGCCGCCATCACTGACAAATGCAATCCGTACCTGGATTGTATCGCCTGCTGGATATGAAGAGAGTTCATATTTTTGTTCAAACCATTCGCTTTGAATACCGCGATCATTGAGCGCGCCACCTGTGCCTATAAAATCAAGCGTGTCAGCAAATCCATTACCCATGATTATTACGTATATCCCATCAGTTCCGTATAACGGAACACTGAACCACCGGTAGAATTTCAATATTGAATTAGCATTTATCATAAACGGGATTGTCTGTATATAGCAGTCCATATTATGGACGTACAGTCCACTGCCTTCATCCCCGCAATACCATGCATGGGTGGGTGAAAAATTTCGTCGAGTTGAAATGTGCCAGAGGTTATTAGTACCAGCAGTCGTCCACAAGCTCGAACCTGACTCCATATCATCAGAGAATCCGGTTTGTCCGACGAGCATGTTTAGTACATCATTGTGAACATAGGTCTCGGCCTGGATGGTAAAATCAAGTGGTATCAAAGTGCCGGATGGGCATGAGGGGGATATAACAAGGTTAAACGGTCCCACTATTTCTGATGATTCTGGTGGGATATCTGCACATGAGCATGAGTCATCGAGGATTGTAATATAGGGGCTTGTCGTGAACAAGGTTATATAAGGGGTATGTACATATCCATAACCGGAATTCATAACCTCAAGGTATACCGCTTCAGTATCTCCAGGCATTGCAGGTGGTTCACTGATGATTAATTCTTCAAAACTGAAAACCGGCGTGCCGATAAGCAGGGTTGGTTTATAATTAAGGGTTCTTGCATCATCAATGACTTCGAGATCAAAATGTATACCATGTCCATTTGTTGCAGCACCTACGCTTATGTAGAAGGCATTACTGATGTATACTGAATCGCCGACATTCAGTGAACCAAGACTTTCTGTGCTGTCTCCGATACTGGTGAATGGGTCTTGGGAACGCAAGGTAAGCAGGATATTGTTCGAAGTAGCGTTGCCGTTGTTTTTTATGATGATATCCAGGAAAATATCCTCATTAGGGTTGGCAATACCGTCACTATTACCCAGGGAATCTTCAACTGGGCAACCCAGATAGCTAAGGTATGAACCGTTTACTGTTGGGATCGTTGATTCTTGAGGGATGTAGTTATGCGTGGTTACAGTTAGGTCAAAATCACCACCAGAAGATGCACTTGCATTGAGGAAGATCGTACCTGCCGCGTCAGTATATCCAGCAGCATAGGATTCACTGTCCTTCATCAGGCATACCAGGGCACCTTTGATAGGTACTTCAGTATTCTTATCTTTGACTGTTACAAGAACACGGCTATTGCCTTGAGGAATTGATTGCGGAGCAGAAACAATTAGCGTTTCAGGGATATCAGTCCAGATTGGCAGCTCTGGGTCGCCGAGCAAATTGAGTTGATATTGATGCCAGCGGTAGACATTTTTCTCTCTTGAATAGGGGATGAAATGGATTTTACAGGAGGCAAGCATGTCGCCAGCATGGTATTGGTCTTCCTGGAGCAAACAATAGAACAGCCGGCTATCAAAGCGGTCTGAGTAGCCAAATCCTGGATTGCCAGGTGAACCCCAACCATAACTCGAATTGCCGAAAAATACGACACCACCACCATTTGGACTGTTAATATATGATTCGGCGATGCAGTTGAAATCATAGGCTGTGGTCCAACAACCAATAGACGCCATGATGCCGAATTTCGGCGCATTGGTCAAGGTATCGAAATCTGCGTTGTGTAGGTATCCAGTTCCTGCACCCATAGAATTGATCCAACCGTGACCGTCGTGGTTGGTGAGACCTTGACCCTGGCGCAGTGCATTTTTGAACGCCGCAGGACTCAGGTTACCCTGGCTGTGGTATAGTTTGGTTATCGTATACCAGCCCGGAAAGGATTCTGCTTCGATCTTGTTCTTATGGACGCCCATGTCAGTCCAGGGGTTTGACCACAGAACATCTGCAGAAAACATTGCATTATCCTGGTAGCTAAGGTCGGGTGTCTTTTCATAAACCAGTACCTTGCTGACAAAGGTCTGAGCTTCACTAACGTTGTTTACCGGTGCCCTGCCTACTATTAGATCCGGATAAAGATCTATGCTGTCTTCGATCTCACCATAAGAGCCATCATTATCATAATCCCATGTTCCCTGTAAATCTCCATAATAGAGATCACTCGGCATGGTATCTTCCCGACCAGGATATATCCAGGCACTGCATGCCATGGCAAAGGCGAATCTTTAGGGACTTGATTCATCTATTGTGCGCTATTCCTTTTGATAGACAGCCAGGATGTCTTCCATGGGGCTGATATGGTCAAGAAGCCGAAGTCCTTCCAGTCTCGGCAATATCTTGTGTAGACCAAAACCAAAAAAAGATCCTTTTCCAGCCCTTTCCGCAATCATTTCGGCGAACTCGCGGTGCATGACCAAA
>JAUWLY010000043.1 GCA_030613445.1 Candidatus Stahliibacteriota bacterium
GATATCAGGGCGACAGCGCTATGTTGTGAAGATGTCAGTGATGTACACCACATTCATGTCCATGATTACGGTGGGAAACTCGAGATAACTGTCCATGTCCGTTTACGCCGCAATATTCATCTCGACGAGGTGCATAAGATAGCATCATTAGTTGAGTTGGCGGTTGAACAAAGAATTAGAGGTGCAGATGTGACTGTGCACCCCGAACCGATACGCGATAATGAAGACTGTGGATGATCAGGGAGGTGGGATCGGCATCTCTTCTTTTCGTATTGAAGATTATGATAGGTTGATCTCCTTGTGGCAGGATGCAGGCTTACCATATAAACCCAAGGGTCGGGACCGACGTGAGTGCATAGAACGCGAGCTGAAAACTTCAGCCGCTATTTTTTTGGTTGCCGAGTGTGAAGGCGAACTGATCGGCTCTATCTTTGGCTCCCATGATGGACGTAAAGGTTGGATTAACCGGTTGGCAGTAGCTCCAGCGCAACGTAGACAGGGGCTTGGCGCGCGGTTGGTGCGAGAGGTGGAGGAGCGATTGTATGATCTGGGTATTGAAATAATCGCCTGTCTTATCGAGGATTGGAATACTGTTTCAATGGAAGCTTTTCAGCGTATGGGTTACAAACGTCACGATGACATTGTATATCTTTCAAAGAGAAAAAATCCTGATGTCTGAGCGTGCGATATATCGTTGATATGGAGGTTGTATGAAGAGAATCGGTATTGTCGGTGGATTGGGTCCTGAGGCAACAGCTGAGTACTATCGGATAATCAATGAGCTTTATCAAAGAAAAACCAGAGGCGCTTATCCTGAAGTCATTATCTACAGCGTAAACATGAAGGATTTCCCTTGTGTGGTCACGACCGACAGTATTGAGAAGACTGTAGCCTGGTTGGCTGAAGCCGTGCAAGTACTTTATCGCGCCGGGGCTGATTTTGCACTCATTGCATCTAATACACCACATATTGTTTTTGACAATTTGCAGGCACGTTCACCCATACCCATGCTCAGCATCGTTAAAGCAACATGCCAGGTTGCCAAGCACGCCCGTCTGCATAAGGTAGCGCTCTTAGGTACGAAAACAACAATGAGCGCTGATTTTTATCAACGTATCTTTACCAAGGCAGGCATTGATATTATTACCCCGGAAGAAGCTGAAAAGGACTATATTCATAATAAGCTGATGAATGAGATAATGCATAATAAAATCTTAAAGGAGACAAAACAAGGTCTGCTTGTGATCATCAAGCGCATGATCGCTGAAGAATCTATACAGGGGGTCATTCTTGGTTGCACCGAGCTTCCTCTCATTTTACCCAAAGATGAATTTGGTATCCCTTTTCTTAACACAACAAGGATTCACGCCGCAAGTGCTGTGGAGTACAGTTTGGGAAAAGCGTAAGGCGTAGTGAGTAAAGCGTAGGGCGAGAAACAAGGCAAATAAAGGCGGATTTTAGATACTAGATTTTAGATGCTAGTGACCAGCAAAAGAATTCACAACGATCCTACGACAGATGCAAGATTATAGGATTTTTCTATTATCGCCTCTTTTTTTCTAAATTTGTCATGAGTGATTGAAGCATTCTTTGGATCTCATCACAGATATCTATCCAAGGATTTATGACTGAAGTTTCTATTATTCGACAATCTCTTATTTTATAGACCCAATTTTCTGTTTCTGCTGCACTCTTTTGTGCAATTTCCAAATAATTAACATATTTTTTCGTACTGCGTGAGTTATACCCTTCTGCAATATTAACACTAATACTACCACAACTTCTGAATATCTGTTCAATGACTGTTTTTACCCCGAGTTTTCGTGGGTAATTGTCGAATTTTATGTACATATCGACAAATAAGCTGTGAGCTTTTTGCCAGACAATCAGATCAGTGAAGTGTTTCACCTTATTATACGGTTTTTGCATTATACCTCCTTATAATACGCAATTACTCACTATTCTATTGAATTTTTCGCTAGAATCAAGTATCTAGCATCTATAATCTAATATCTATCATCTATCATCTAGTATCTTTTATCTGTTATCTCCCCATTGACATGAGTACCTTGTTCTATTATAATTAAACGTGCAGTGGGAGCGCATCGCAGACGCAAACCTCAATCGATTAAACGAGTCCCTGAAATTTATTGAAGACATAATAAGATTTGCTGTTGCCGACCGGAGATTGCTCGTTCGGGCAAGGTATATCAGGCAGGAGTTCTTACTGGTGAAAAAAGCTCTGCCCATACACAGGATTATTCGCTTTCGCGATAGTCAAAAGGATCTTGGTAGGAAAGCAGGCTTTGACTCAGCTGACAAGAAAAACATGGCAGATTTGGTCGTTGCGAATTTCACGCGCGCCAAGGAATCTTCCCGAATCCTCGAGGAAACCATGAAATGTGCTTATCCAAAGGTTAGCGCGAGGGTAAAAAAGATAAGATTCAAAATTTATGCTATTGAAAAATTGGTTATCAGCCACTTTAAGAAAGTTTTTGATCCGAGTCTTTATGTGATCCTCGACGAAAAATATGTGAAAAAGCCCCGGTTAAAACAAGTTATCGCGGTTCTCAAGAAGCATGGTGCAACAATGATCCAACTTCGCATCCAGTCGTTGAGTGACCGGATGTTTCTCAATCATGCTCGTATCGTCGCGAATAATCTGAAGTCGTGTGACATAAGGTTTATCATAAACAACCGACTAGACATCGCTCTGGCATGTGGGGCAGATGGTGTCCATTTAGGCCAGGAAGATGTGCCCATAGCTGTTGCACGGCGTACACTGGGGGATGGCAGTATCATTGGTTCATCAGCTCACGACTTTGCCCAGGCAACTAGGGCTGAAAGAGAGGGTGCTGACTATATTGGAGTGGGTTCGATTTTTCCGACCAGAACAAAGTGCGATGCAAAAATCTGCGGGCTCCGAGCCTTGAGGGCGATATGCAAGGCAGTTACCATCCCGGTTGTGGGCATCGGCGGTATTTCGGTCGATAATTACAAGAGCGTTCTTGGAGCAGGAGCTTCGGGGATTGCTGTCTCTTCCTTTCTTTTTGAGGGGGACCTAAAGAACAACTTACATTCATTGACAGTAAAGAGATAGTGAATATAATAAGGAGGTTTTATGGAGTTGAATATCACTGCGAAGAATTTTCACCTTAATGATACCCTAGAGGATTATGCCAGAAAGAAGATGGAGAAGCTGGAACGCTTTTCTCATCATATGATAAACGGCGATCTGATATTGGAAAAAGACAAATCCCATAGTATCGTTGAGTTGAATTTTACAGTGAAACACTCAGTTATTACAAGTCAAGTCAAGAACCATGACATATATCTCGGCATAACTGAAGCATTTAAGAAAATCGAACGACAGCTAATAAAGTACGAGGAAAAATTCAGGGAAAGAAAGCGTATTGCTCAAAAAACAAAGCGGCAATGAGAACCATAACGGTTGAAATACTATTCAAAGATAAGAAAGAGGAGTTCTCACTCGAGATCGTTGCAGGAGAGAAGTTTCTTAGGGACAAAAGGATTTCGACATATGACATTTTTCGACCAGGTCTCGCACTTGCTGGATACACTGAGCGGTTTTTGAGTGAGCGTGTTATTATTATCGGCGAGACAGAAATAGCTTATTTGAAAACGTTGCCAAAACATCTCGCGAATCGCCGTATTGCCACGGTCATGAGGTTGGGTACACCGTGCATTATCGTTGCAAAAAAATTAAGTCTTAACGATAAATTCAAGGAAGAGGCAAAGCGTAGGAAGATCCCTATCTTGCGGACATCTATGTCGACAACTCCTTTTATTCATAAGCTCTCAGCCTACTTGGAGTACAAGCTGGCTAAAACAAAGTTCGTTCAAGGCACCCTGGTCGATATTTATGGCGTCGGTGTTCTATTTGTGGGGAAACCAGGGACTGGCAAGAGCGAGTGCGCTTTGGATCTGATTGAGCGGGGACATCGTTTTGTTGTGGATGACCTTGTCAAAATTGTACAAAGAGGCGATGTCCTTGTTGGGTCTGGTGCCGAAAAGAGCCCTCGGCTCAAACACCACATCGAAGTAAGGGGTGTTGGACTAGTCGACATTTTCAGGATTTTCGGAGTGAAGTCGGTAAGGCTGCGAAAGCGTATAGAGATCATCTTAGAACTCGTCCTTTGGGATGAGACAAAAGGTGATTATGAGCGCGTTGGTATCGAGGGAAAGACCAGGAAGATATTGGATATTGAGATACCGCGTATCGTGATTCCGCTTACACCAGGAAAAAACGTTTCGGTGATCGCCGAGGTTGTGGCAATGAATTATCTGCTGAGACTAAGAGGTATTCATCCCGCTGAAGAATACAATGAGGAGTTGAAAAGGATCCTGGCGCAAATGGAAGCACCGAGTTCACATTATGATGAGGAAATAGAATAACCAGATATGATAAGAGGTATTATTGTTGGTCACGGTGACTTCGCTAAGGCAATACTCAATACTGCTGAGCTGATACTCGGTGAGCAGCCTGAGGTTGAGGTTATTTCCAATAGGGGCTTTTCCTGTGCTAGTATGACCGAGAAGATCAACGAAGTAGTAAGCAACGGTGATTGCAAGTCAACGATCATATTCCTTGATCTGCCAGGGGGTAGCTGTACGATGAGTTGTTACAGTTTATTGAAAGAGATCAGCGATCTTCATATCATAAGTGGAGTCAACCTTCCCATGTTGATTGAATTTTTCATGTTGAGGGATAAATATTCAGCTGATGATCTCGATTCTATCTTAGTGAAAAAGGGGAAGGATAACATAATTCAATTGAGGTCTAGAAATGAATAATAAAAACAGGACATTAGGTGAGGTTTTCGAGGCCGCTGTCGATGATTTTCCTGACCGATTGGCTTTGAAAAAAGGCGACGTTAAGTATACGTATGCTCAACTCAAGAAGGAAGTTATTAAACTAAAGAACTACTTGCTGAAGCTGGGTTTGGAAAAGGGTGATAAGTTTGCGGTTTTCGGTGAGAACCGACCAGAATGGGCGATTGGTTATTTAGCGATCGTCAGAGCAGGTTTGGTCGTGGTGCCGGTTGATCGGATGCTCTCCGAAGCAGAAATTCTTCATATCCTGCGTAATAGCGAAGCAAAAGGGGTTGTTGCTTCTGAGAACTGTATCGATAAGATTGAAGATGTCAAACAAGAACTCCGCGATTTCAAACATATTATTCCGATGGATACGATAAAAGATATGGAAGCGGGAAAGGAAGTGCCGATTAAAGACATTAACCCTGATTCGTTGGCTGTGCTTATCTTTACATCCGGGACAACTGGTACTTCAAAAGCAGTTATGCTGAGTCATAATAATATCATATGCAACCTCGAAGGCGTTGATAAGATAATCGAGGTTACTGAGAAGGATACCCTCGTTTCGATCATCCCCATGCACCATACTTTTGAATGTACGGCTGGTTTCATACTTCCACTTCGAAAGGGAGCTGCTATTTACTATCCTGCGAGTCTGAAAGATCTTGTAGCAACCATGAAAGAAGCGAATGTATCATGTCTCATTGCAGTACCATTACTTTTTGAGAAATTCCTTGCCGCGGTTTACAGAAAGGTTGCGGCGGCTTCGATTCCTAAAAGAATGATGTTTAATGCTATTAGCGGTATCGGTTCAGTCTTTAAATTTCTCCGTAAACCGCTCTTTAGTAAAGTCAGGCATGAAATGGGTTTGGGAAATCTGCGTCTTGCCTGTGCTGGAGGTGCGGCACTTACTGAGAAGGTAGCGCGCGGGCTGAAACTCTTTGCCATCCCGATTATCCAGGGTTATGGTTTGACCGAAACCGCGCCGGTTATTGCGGTAAGCCCCCTGGAAAAAACCAAAATAGCCTCAGTCGGTATTGTACTTCCTGGTATCGAACTGAAGATCCATGAGCCTGAGGAAGATGGCATTGGTGAGATAATCGTGCGCGGACCCAATATAATGCTTGGATACTATAAGAATCAGGCAGCGACCGCTGAGGTCATTAAGGACGGGTGGCTATACACGGGTGATTTAGGTTATCTTGATGACGACGGGTATCTCTATATTAGCGGAAGGAAGAAAAGCCTCATTGTCACTCAAAGCGGCAAGAATATCTATCCTGAGGAGTTGGAAGAGAAACTAATGAAGAGCCAATGGGTGAAAGAAGTGCTCGTGGTACCGAGGATTGATGCAAAGACCAAGAAAGAGTCGGTATGTGCGTTGATATTTCCTGATTACGAATTGCTCGAAGAATACAGTATTTCAAGTGAAACAACACTCAAGAAAGAGGATGTCGAGGCGATATTCAAGGATCTTGTACGCGAGGTCAATGCAGAGTTGCCTGCTTACAAAAAGATCACCCAGTTTGAAGTTAGGGAAGAGGAATTCCCAAAAACTACCCTTCATAAGATAAAAAGACATATGTTCTTGGAAAGAGGAATTAAGGTATAGAATAAAGATAGAAGATTGGTTTGGGTACTTGTTTCGTTATCAAAGGGTTGGATCAAAGATAGTGTGTTTTTAGCATTTAGATTTTGGATTTGTTTAGGATTTCGATATTAGGATTTCGAGTTTTTAGAAAGAAGGGGGTATGGTGGAGAAATTGATCGGGACGATAACCCATTATTTCGGGAAGATCAATGTTGCTGTTCTCAAGGTTATCGATGATGAAGTAAATGTCGGCGACACGATCCACATAAAAGGTAAACATACCGACTTCAGTCAGACAATCGATTCCATGCAGGTTGAGCACGAGAACATCGAAAAAGCCAAAAAAGGCGATGAAGTCGGGCTAAAAGTAGATGGTCCAGTACACGAACACGACGAAGTATACAAGGTGACAGAGTAACACGCTTCGCCCCGTACAACTTCGTTTAACCGGGCATCTCATTGCATTTGATATCTACGACAAGCTGGAGATACGCTTACGCTGTAGACACACTGCGTTGAAGACACATTTCATTGAAGACACGCTGCGCTGTAGTTGTCTGATTTATCAGACGATGCCCGATGAACCTGTCCTGAAGGTAATTGAAGGATCGGGCGACTACGCTGAACTGGAGTCACGTTTCACTGAAGTTTGGCTGGGTATAGCGGTATGATCGTTTAGACCGTTTTAATTGTTAATAGCGTTGTTTTTCGTCATTCTTAGTATCGGTTGTTTTTATCTCTGTAATCGAGCGATGTTAAGCGCTCATTGACAATAAAACATTTTAGATTATAATTAAGCGTAAGGAGGTATATGATTTTCGTTTCCATGCTTGATGTAATCCCTGGTAAGGTTGATGAGTTGCGTAAGATTGTCAAAACCCTTGAAATACCAGAAGATATTAAGATAAGGGAATTTCTAACTTTATTTGGTAAACCTGATTTTCTGCTAACATTTGAGGCACCCAATGAGGAAATGGCAATGTCCTTTATCCTGAAATTCGTTTCTGTCGCCGTGCCCAAGACATCAGTTGGTGTATTGGTAGAGAAGATATAATGCCATCTTTGCTTCAATCAGTTGCCAAGAGAGAAGGTGTTTCAATCCAGTTTTTGAAACGCGGCATCAAGAAGGGCAATATAGTTATCCTGAAGAATCGCAAGCACCGCATAATGCCGATTGCAATAGGCAAGGGATTGAGCACCAAGGTCAACGCGAATATCGGTACATCTCCTGATCTTGCTGATTTGAGACTAGAACTTCGTAAACTGGCAGCTTCAATAAAAGCTGGTGCTGATACGGTCATGGATCTTTCTACAGGCGGTGATATCAACCGGATCAGACGTTCGATCATTAAGGCATCTACAATCCCGGTCGGTACGGTGCCCATATACCAGGTTGCTATTGAAGCACGCAAGAAGAATAAGGCATTCCTGGATGCATCGGTCGATGAGATCTTCGAAGTTATTGAAAAGCACTTGGATGATGGCGTCGATTTTATCACTGTACACTGCGGTGTCACGAATAAGAGTATTCAAGGTCTGCGCAAGAAAAAGAGGGTCTGCGGCGTCGTCAGTCGCGGTGGTTCTATGATGCTTGAATGGATGGCTCACAACAAAGAGGAAAACCCGCTTTACGAATACTATGACCGGCTTCTCAAGCTGGCAAGGAAGTATAATGCAACCCTGAGCCTTGGTGACGGTCTCAGGCCAGGTGCAATTGCTGATTCAACTGACAGATATCAGGTAAGAGAACTCATCCTGATGGGTGAACTCGTGCAATGGGCACGGGAAGAGGGGGTTTCAGTCATGGTTGAGGGACCAGGCCACATACCTATCCACGAGATCGAGGCGAACATTCAATTGGAGAAAAACATCTGTGATGATGCACCGTTCTATGTATTGGGTCCTTTAGTAACCGACATCGGCGCTGGCTATGATCACATTGTTGCTGCAATCGGTGGTGCTATGGCGGCATATTTTGGCGCGGATTACCTCTGCTATGTTACGCCTTCAGAACATCTGGGCTTGCCCAATGTTGAGGAAGTGAGGGAAGGTGTGATAGCTTCAAAATTAGCTGCGCACGCTGGAGATATCGGTAAAGGCGTAGGCGGGGCAAGAGATATTGACCTTGCATTGTCAAAAGCAAGGTACTCACTCGATTGGCAAAAGATGCTTGGCTTGCTTGCCGACAAGGAAAAGGCAAGCAAGATCTATAGGCGGTCTCGCTCTAAATCTAAACTTACCTGCACGATGTGCGGAGAATTTTGTGCTATGAAGAAGACGATAGACGTCATCGGGAGGTCTTGATGGATATCATAAAACAAGAACACGTTTCAAAGGGCAAGGATTACTCTTTAAGAGGTGCCACTTCGACAATGGCGTTTTGCTTTTCGCTTGAAATGATCTTTATCTCAGGATATATATTTAAATTCCTGGTTGTTCCTATCATCATACCAATTATTACACTGGCGGTTTTAGTTTTCGGTTTTGCGATCTACAGGTTGTGCAGAAGAAATATATACTCTCCAATCATGCCTTATTCCATTACTGCGGTTACCACGTTACTCCTCAGTTTCGCGCTTGGTTATATCGAGCCGGCTATCAGAGCTCCTTTTTTTCTGATTTATTTCTATATAATAATCCATCCCGCCGTGTTTATGGGTAGGCGGAACGGACTTTTCGCTATTGGCTTTGTCGATTTGTCTTATCTCGTGATGATTCTTGCAACAAGTGCACAGTATCCGTGGTTGAATATAAGCCTGGAGATTATGAAGCTGGTCTTTCTGTCTTTTATCGGTTTGCTTCTGGTCGCTGATTTCGACAAGATATTGCAGAGGATAAGGTTAATGCGTATTGCTTTTGCTCGGGTTGTAGAGGGCGACTTGACTATCCGACTTACTGACAAAGAGAAAGATGAGCTCTCGTATCTTGCCAGGAGTTTTAATCAAATTGTCGAATCTGAAGCGGCGCTCATTAGGCTTGTTAAGACCATAGTCAATAGCCTGATCGACATGGGTGAACAGATTGCTTCAACCGCTGATGAGATGGCAGGTGCTTCCTCAGAGATAGTCCATACGACGCAGAAGATGACTGAAGGTATTAATGAACAATACGCGAAACTCGACAGAACGATCTCTACTGGAAAGAATCTCAGCGAAACGAGTTTCGAGGTTGTTAGCAATGTTAAGAAAATCGAAGAATTCTCAGTCGGCGTGTCAGACAGCGCATCCAATGCAATCAGCCAGAGTGATGTCGTAATTAATAACATAGAGTTGATCGGTAAAAGATATGATTATCTGACATCCCTTGTGATCAAGGTTCAGGATATCTCATTAGCCATCAATAAGATAATCAATACAATAAACGCCATCGCTGAAAAAATCAATATACTATCCCTTAATGCTTCTATTGAAGCAGCGCGAGCAGGTGAATACGGTCGTGGGTTCTCAATTGTGGCTGATGAAATAAAGAAACTTGCCGACAGTTCTCAGGCATCAGCGTCCGAGATCGGAAGAATCATCAAGGAAATGATGGAATCCATAAAGACGGTCACGGCAACTACAGAAGAGGTCAACCGAGCGATTAGTGATGGTAGTATCGTTGTAAAATCAACCGCCGATGCAATGAAGGCTATCTCAGACAATGTGATTGAACTTAACTCGGCGATCAAAAATATTAATGAAATGATTTCGAAAGAAGAGGAAGAGATAACTAGCATCATAACACAGGTAGAGAGTTCGCACAGCATCTCAAAAGATAATTCTGCGGCTGCTGAGCAGATACTTGCGTCAATTCAAGAACAATCAGCTGCTGCTCAGGAATTTACCGCGACGAGCCAGGAACTCGTTACCGTGTCGAATCGACTCAAGGACATGGTCCAGAAATACACCGTAGATGAACCAGAGGCTGAATAGGAAATCAATGAGTCGATTACTTAATAACTTAATAAGGAGCTACCTATTTTTTATGTCTGATGTTCAAAGGGGCCTCTATTTTTCTTTCCTCTCCCCTTGGGGGACAGGATAAAAGCCTGCCCCGAACTCGTTTCGGGGGTGAGGGGTTAAATAACCCATGTCTGACGTCCAAAGGGGCTTCTATTTTACTTTCCTCTCCCCTTGGGGGAGAGGAAAAAAGCCTGCCCCGAACTCGTTTCGGGGGTGAGGGGTGAGATAACCCATGTCTGACGTTCTGATCATTGAAGACAAAGCAAGCTTCGGCGAAATGCTGCGTAGCAATCTGGATGATGCCGGCATATCAGCGACCCTGGTTAGAAAAGGACGCGAGGCTCTGCAGGTTTTCAAGAAAGAGCAATTCGGTATCGCCCTCATTGACCTCAGATTGCCAGATATAGACGGCGTAGATCTATTACGAAAACTCAAAGAATTCGACACCGACACAAAATTTATAATAATGACCGCATTCGGCACGATCGAACGTGCAGTTGAAGCCATTAAACTCGGCGCTTATGATTTTTTAACAAAACCTTTTGACATTGAACAGCTCATCAACCTTCTGAGCCGTATTATCGAAGAGCGGCGATGCCTCTACGAAAATATCATTCTCAAGGAAGAGGCGGAGAAGATTCACGGTTTGCCTATGATAATTGGTAAGAGCTCGGCGATAAGAAAGACAACCGAACTGCTTAAGAAGGCAGCACCTACTGATACAACCGTGCTTCTCTTGGGCGAATCCGGTACAGGCAAAGAATTATTTGCCCGTGCCTGCCACATGCTTTCTCTGAGAAAAAAGGAACCTTTTGTTCCGCTTAACTGCGCTGCCATTCCTCGTGAACTGCTCGAGAATGAGTTATTCGGTTCTGAAAAAGGTGCGTTTACCGGTGCGGTAACACGGAAACTGGGTAAATTCGAGCTTGCCAATAAAGGTACTATTTTCCTTGATGAAATTGGTGATCTTGATTTGAATCTGCAAGCAAAAATACTCCGTGTTCTTCAGGAAAAGACCTTTGAACGATTGGGTGGAACTTATTCGATCAAAGTTGACGTGAGGGTAATAGCGGCAAGTAATATGAATCTTCTGGAACTCGTTAACAAGAAAAAGTTTCGTGAAGATCTTTATTATCGTTTGAGTGTTTTCCCGATTAGAATCCCGAATTTAAAAGAGAGAAAAGAAGATATCCCAATTCTCGTTGATCACATACTCACGCGGAGATTGCGTTCTGCGAAAAAAATCTCTGCCAGGGTATACCAAAAACTGCAAAACTATGACTGGCCTGGTAATATTAGAGAACTGGAGAACACTATCGAAAGAGCCGTGATCATTGCGCAAAACGATATCCAGCCCGAACATGTGCTCTTGCCGGGGGTTAAAGGCGTAGGTGTTCCGGTCGGACGTTTCAAGACCTTGAAACATGCAGGTCACCGTGGTCAGGAAATAGCCGAGGCAGAGCTTATCAAAGAAACTCTTGGTCAGACCGGCGGCAACAAATCAGAAACCGCCCGCCGCCTCAAAGTCTCCTACAAAACCTTGCTCAATAGGATAAAAAAATACAAAAAGAAAGGTCTGTTATAACAGACCTTCAAGTTCCAAGAACCAAGTACCAAATCCCAATCAATATCCAAATTATAATACCCAAACTTCTTTTATTCCCTGGAGTTATCAATGATCTGTTTATCTCCAGTAAGCATTGTTAAATCATCCCCGGCTTCATATTTAGTGTTGCCCGTCCGACAACCCATTTGATACGACGCGCCCGTGTTTTGCTTCTCTTCGCATCCAGGATATACATGACATATAATTTTTTATAACCTCTGGCAAAACTATTGAAATTTTCCAGAGCTTTCTCATTTTTTTTCAAGGCATTTTTAAGATCAGATGGAATAACTAATCGTTGTCTAGTTTTTTTTGTTTTTACTACCTTCTTTAACTTAACTTCTTTAAACAGAGCATAACCTGTTTTAGTCATCTTTTTTTGTCTTACCATTTTTTCCGCGCGTCCGATATTGAGTTTTGACCACTTGCTTCCAGATTTACGTGGGGTATATCTCTGAGCATATTTCTCATCATCGATCCGTTTTACTATGCTGTCAATCCAGCCATAGCACAATGCTTCCTCAACCGCATCATCGTACGGGATCCTGAGCTTAGCAGTGTGCTTTTTATAATATATCAACCATATTTCGTCTTTTATCTTGTGGTTTTTCCGCAGCCAATCACGCCAGTCTTTTCTATTCGTTATATAAAGGGTCTCATCAATATTCATGTGAAAGTTTCTTAGATGTTTAATGCCGAGGGCCGGACTCGAACCGGCACTCCCATTGCTGAGAAGCGGATTTTAAGTCCGCTATGTCTACCAATTCCATCACCCCGGCGTATCCGCATGGCGGATAGTATGAACTAGACACTAAGCACTAGGGAGTAAAATTTTCATACTAAAATCCAGAATCTAGTATCTGATATCTGCTTTGTTTCTAGTATCTATTATCTATCATCTGCCTTGTGTATTATAACCCTATTGTTAGTCCTGTCAACGCATGAGTGAGGACAACAAATTACTGTTCGAGCGCAGTCGAGAACTACCTACAGTTCCTGCCATTGCGAGTCTCGATAAATCGGGACGAAGCAATCTCAAATTCATATTATCGTTCGAGTGAACGCAGTGAATCGAGAACTACCTTGTTATCCTGCCTGCCCCGTTAGATACGCCGTATCTAATCGGGGTCATTCCCCAGTTAAACTGGGGAATCCAGCATCTTTTTACAATCAATGTAGAATGTCAAGACCTGCCACCTTTTCACTTAATATCTCAAAACATTCAGCGAGATACCGAACTAATATTTCAACAATT
>JAUWLY010000010.1 GCA_030613445.1 Candidatus Stahliibacteriota bacterium
ATGAAGAATATGTTATTCCTTGCGGCGTGTTCAAAGCAAAAATATCCCTGCAATTCTTTGAGAAATTGAAGGCAAAACCAAAAGGTAAGCTGATTTTGGTTACCGCAATGACGCCGACACGCTATGGCGAAGGTAAGACTACGGTATCAATCGGTCTTAGCATGGCACTCAATAGCATTGGTAAGAGATCAATAGTTGCTCTGCGCGAGCCATCATTGGGTCCTGTTTTCGGCATTAAAGGCGGTGCCGCGGGTGGCGGTTATGTCCAAGTTTTGCCCATGGAGGACATAAATCTTCATTTCACTGGAGATCTTCACGCGATTAGCGCTGCCCATAACCTTTTGGCTGCGGTGCTTGATAGTCACATGCATTTTGGAAATAAACTCAGTGTTGATGAAAGAGAGATTTTCTTTACGCGTGCGATGGATATGAATGATCGCAGTCTGCGCGATATTGTAGTTGGCCTGGGTGGTAAAGCAAATGGTCCGGCGCGTGAAGATGGTTTCATCATTACCGCGGCAAGTGAGGTTATGGCAATCCTCGCCCTATCGCAGTCCCTTGCTGAGTTGAAAGAAAGACTAGGCAATATTTTGGTTGCCTTTGATATGGAAAGGAAGCCGATCTATGCACGGGATTTTGGTGTAAACGGTGCTATGACCGTGCTTTTGAAGGATGCCTTGAAGCCGAATCTTGTGCAGACGATCGACCATACCCCAGCTTTTGTACATTGTGGTCCGTTTGCTAATATAGCACACGGTACGTGTAGTATCCTGGCTATGAAGATGGCACAGTACCTATCTGATTATACGATTGTTGAGGCGGGTTTTGGCTCAGACTTGGGTGCTGAGAAGTTTATCGATATCGTAACCAGAGCAGGTGATGTTTATGTGGATGCTTCAGTCCTTGTGGCTACAGTCCGCGCTTTGAAACTACACGGTGGGGCATTGAAAAAAGATCCGCGTTCAGGTAGTATTGACCATCTCAAAAAGGGGCTTTTAAATCTCGGGAAACATATCGAGAACATGGATAAGCTTATGATTCCACCGGTCGTTGCACTCAATATATTCGAGGGCGATACAGAAGCTGAAATAAAGATGGTAAAGGATTTTTGCCGCGGTAAAAAGACCGAGTGTGCTGAAGTACGTGCCTTTGAACAGGGGGCATTAGGGGCTGTACCTCTTGCTGAAATGGTATGTCAAGAGGTTGAAAAAGGAAAATGCTGCATGCATCCGATTTATGATCTTGAAGATAGTATTGAAGAAAAAATTGAGAAAGTGGCAAGGGAGATTTATGGCGCGACACAGGTTGTCTATACGCCGAAAGCAGAAAAAAATATCAAGCGTATCAAACGGCTCAAAATGGATAAACTGCCAATCTGCATTGCCAAGACAAATATGTCGCTATCAGATAACCCTGACCTCTATGGTTTGCCTGAAGACTTCAAAATTACAATCAGAGGTATAAACATATCTGCAGGTGCTGGTTTTCTGATTCCCTTAACCGGTACGGTGATGCTCATGCCTGGATTATCAAGAATCTCAAATGCAGAGAGAGTGGATATCGATGATGAAGGTAGGATAACCGGTTTAACGTAGCGACCTAGCGAAACTATTCAACCATGCCAGCAAATCTTCCGCCCCAGTATTTCGAAATAGAGAAACAATACCGTGAAGCAAAAGAGCCGCGCGAGAAATTAGCTTATCTCGGGCAGCTTCTTTCTGTAATCCCTAAACATAAAGGAACTGAAAAACTCCAAGCCGAATTAAAAACAAAGATATCTAAACTTAAGACAGCGATTGAAAAGAAGAAGAAATCTAAAGGGGCAGGCGGAACATGGTACCAGGTTGAAAAACAGGGGGCTGGACAGGTTGTGCTTGTGGGTTTACCAAATTGTGGTAAGTCATCCTTGCTGAATGTACTGAGTAATGCGCATTCAGAAGTTGGGTCTTACCCCTATACAACGCAATTGCCCAAGGTTGGCATGATGGATTTCGAGAACATGAAGATTCAAATGGTCGATACGCCAGCACTCTATGAAGAAGCTCCGGCATGGCTGTACGGGCTTTATCGCAACGGTGATTTGCTTCTCATTATGCTGGATCTTGGCAAAGACCTGATGGGTGATTTTGAAAGAATACGCAAGGCGCTTAACGATAAGAATGTTTTTGTCACAAAACATGAATTTGGTGATGTGAAAAAGACGTTTATTGTATTGAATAAAGCAGATGCAGAATATGATGAAAGTGCGCGTCGCATCTTTACCCGTAGATTTCAGGATGAGGTTTCCATTATTTCGGTGTCAACAATCGATTCACAGGGTATGGATACGCTACAAAAGGAGATTTTTGATAAACTGGATATCATTAGATTATACACTAAGAAGAAAGGGAAGCCAATTGTCAAAGATGACCCAGTTGTTCTTCCTAAAGGTACCACGTTGATTGATGCGGCAGAACATATTCATAAGGATTTTAAGAAGAACCTTAAATATGCACGACTCTGGAATGAAAAAGACTATGCTGGACAACGGGTTGAGAAAAACCATGTACTCTGTGATGAGGATGTAGTTGAGTTTCATGTCTAACCCCGTTAGAGATGGAGATTGATGATTATGTACTATACTTATGTGATTCGAAGTAAAAAGAATGGCAGGTTCTATACGGGATTTACTGGTGATTTACGGAAACGCTTCAGGGATCATAATGCTGGGATTGTACAGGCAACAAGAGGCAGAGGTCCATTCATTCTTGTATATTACGAAGTATGTATTGATAAACAAGATGCGAGAGCTAGAGAAAAGTATTTAAAGACTGGAATGGGTAAACGATACTTGAAGAATAGACTGAAGCGTTTCCTATCTCTAACGGGGTAAATATGAATAAGAGCAAAGCTGAGTTGGCGATTATTGATTTTATTCGCAAGCGATTTCCTGAAAAGAGAAAGGAAATTTTAAAGGGTATCGGTGATGATGCAATGGTTTTTCGCAATGGGTTTGTAGTATCTACTGATTCATTTTTCGAGAATATTCATTTTGATCTAAGATATTTCTCCATGTACGCCCTGGGCTGGCACACAATGGCGGCAAGTCTTTCAGACCTTGCCGCGATGAATGCTGAACCGTTGTGTGCATTGGTTTCTTTGAACCTCACAAAGAAAATCGGGCTCAATGATATCAAAACACTTTATCAGGGGTTTGATAAGCTCAGCAAAAAGTATGCGTTCGATATTAGTGGTGGTGATATTGTTGAAAGTCCGGCATTTGGTTTGACAATCACAGTTATCGGGAAGGCGAGGAAGCCCTTGATGCGTTCAGGAGCCCAGCCTGGTCAGGCGCTCTTTGTGACGAATTTCCTTGGGCTTGCTGAGGTTGGTCGTGCAGTACTCGATAAAGACCTGCCGCGTAAACAGTACCCGGTAGCGGTTAATAAGCACCTCTATCCTGAACCACGGATAAAAGAATCCGGGTTGTTAAAGAAATACGCCAAGGCTTGCATTGATATTTCGGATGGTTTGTCGACTGACGCCAATCATCTTGCTGCTGAGAGTAAGGTGAAGATAGTGCTTGATACAGAACATGTACCAATCCATTCAGAAGTTGGTGAGTTCTGTGCTATGACAGGGATTGAACCCCTGGAATTTATTCTGGCTTCAGGTGAGGATTTTGAATTGCTTTTCACGGCACGTTATCTGCCAAAGATATCTGGCGTCAAAATTTTTAAAATCGGTAAGGTCATAAAAGGACGGGGATTATTTGTATCATTCAGAGGGAAACAAAGACGCATTAGCCCAACCGGTTATGAACATCTGAAAGGCGCGTAGAATTTCAGATTTTAGATTTCAGAATAGAACAGACCTAGAACTGTATTGACAAATCAAAGGAATTGTTTATAATGTTTTTATGGGGGCGATCGGTCTCGACGAGACGATTGAAATGAAAAAGGGCATACCGAGGGTTCTGGCCACCTCGTTAATCCGACCTGAGAAAAAAACATCCTGAATACGGATATGCTCTAGCTGCATAATAATTGCAGCTACGTCTGCCTGGGTGGTCAGCCCAGCTCAGGGTCAGGCGTCATATAGGGCTGAAACCTATTAATTCACGCCTTATGGATTGATAGGGTAGTTAAAAAGGCTATCTCATGCAGACCTGTCTCTTGGTGACGCATGAGGAGAAACATAAAGAGACTAAGTATGTAGTCCTTTTCATCGATGCGTTTCGGACGCGGGTTCGATTCCCGCCGCCTCCATCAATTTTCCCCAAATCTATGATTTGGCTGGAAAATTGAGTGTATCGAACGTAGTGAGATGTCGAAGATATCGAATGCAATGAGATGCACCAATGCGAAGATCGTAAAGCGTAGAGCGAAGAGAGTATAAGGGAGAGTAGTGCGAAATGCGTCCCAATGGAATAGCTAACGCATTCCACGGGATAGATAGAGCGTAAGGAAAACACGTACTAACGGTATTAAACGGTCGAAACGATATTAACGTTCCAAACGTTTCTAATAACTTAGTAACTCTTGTTGCTCTGGAAGGACTAAGTCACACAACGGTTGAGTGATCTGATGACTTATTCTATGTAGTTGCCTGATTCATCAGGCTGGTCAATGAATTGAGCGACCACAGTAGTAAGTAAGACTCGGTGTGTAGTTACCTCTGCCTGAGGCAGACAGGTGATTTATCAGGTGGTCCAATGAATTGGACAACTACAAAAGGATCTTTGCTATAATCAGCTGGAGGAAGCGAATGATTGTATTACTATCTATTTTTGCGGCTTCACCGATTATCATCACTGAGGTGATGTCTAATGTTAGAGGTTCAGAGCAGACATGTGGAGATAGAAATGAGTATGTTGAGATCTATAACTTGAGTTCGGATACGATAGATCTGTCAGATTATTTGCTCTATGATTTTGATGTCAGTCCTGATGATATCTGTCCTTGGGAAGATGATGCGATTCTCATAAAATACCCGGGTTTGAGAATTCATTCCACGCTCCTTTATCCTTGTTCGTATGGATTGATTCTTGACCGTGAATATACGAGTCATGATACAACCGGAGGTAATGTTCAACCCTATGACTTCCCTGATTCAACATTGGTTCTCACTACTGATGATACAACGATCGGTAATGGACTTCAGACATCAGACCCGTTGATTATTTTCTCAATTCTTCATGCTTGTACAACATCCTTTGGAACCCCTTACGACACACTGGATTATTTCCCCTCTGACCCAGGCGATGGTATATCGTGGGAACGCATTGAGCTATCATTGCCTGATACTGTTACTAACTGGCATACGTGTATAGATTCAGGTGGCTGTACTCCAGGTAGAGAAAACAGCACTACTAATGCGCTTGATCTTGCGATTGAATCACAGTCTATTATTTTTACTCCAGCAGTCTTAAAAACTGGTGAGGATGTCCGCATCGAAGCGAGAATTAAGAACTATGGTCTTAGAGAAACCGATGAATATTCTCTGACCGTGTTTGATGATCAGAATAATGATAGCATCTTGAATCCGGATGAGTTAATAACTCAAATTGCCGGACTCCTCGTCTATGCCTCAGACAGTGTTTCTATTGTATGTACATATGAACACCCAGAACAAGGTGTACACATGCTTGGTTTTCAAGTGAACTTCCCCGGTGACAGAGACCTGACGAATAACTTGGCATTTAAGGAACTTAGGGTTGTGGGTGAGATCGGTGAACTGGTGCTTTCTCCAGCCATTTTTACGCCGGATAATGATGGTGTCGAAGACAATTTACAGATTGATTACCGGCTCCCAGATGCTGGTGGCTTGTTGAGTATTGCGATTTTTGACAGCCGCGGTAAATTAGTGCAATTTCTTTGCAGAAAGGAGTTATGTTCATTAGGATCTGGAACTACTTATTGGAATGGCAAGACAGGTGGTAAAGATTTGCCAACAGGTTTGTATATTGTTTATCTTGAATATTACAATCAAAACAAGGTCATAAAGGCAAAAAAGACTGCTATTTTGGCGAGATAGATACAGATCGTTTATGGTTAATCGGTTGCGAAAAGCGATTCGTATATCGTTTCCTACTTAACGAAACCTACATACGAAACCGTTTCGCCTTTCGAAACCGCAACCGTTTCACAGTGTTCTTCCGCTTATTTGCTAAAATGTTGACATAAAAATTCTTTTTCATCTTCCCTGGATTATCCAGTCCCCTGATCCCTTCAACATATAACTCAGGACTACAGCAAGTCAGAGGATGGCTGGATAATGACACAGGAAAGTACCTCACCGGTCATTGCCCGACTCGATCGAGCAATCCAGGGCAATGCAAATACCCTAGAGATTGCCACGCCCGCCTTTGGCGGACTCGCAATGACTAGGGACGGTAATGACACCCACTGGATCATCCAGTCAAGCTGGATGATGACATGAACGTAAGCTGGATGATGACACGAACGTAAGCTGGATGATGACACGAAAGTAAGCCGGATAATGACACGAATGTAAACCGGATGATGACACGAACGTAAACCGGATAATGACACTTTCTGGAGCAGTTGACTTTTTGCGTTTTTTGGCTATAATTACCTCATGCTCAAAAAGACCCCTTTTTACGAAATGCACGTGAAAAATGGTGGAAAGATTGTTGAATTTGCTGGATTCTTAATGCCTGTTCAATTCGAGGGTATTATCCCTGAGCACCGTACCGTGCGCACCGGCGTTGGCGTCTTCGATGTGTCTCACATGGGGGAGATTGAGATTTTGGGCAAAGACCGGTTGAAATTCGTAAATTATTTAACTACTAATGATACGTCAAAGCTCGAACTGAACCAGATACAGTATTCAACTATGCTGTATTCTGATGCTGGTATTGTTGACGATCTTCTGGTATATAACCTCAAAGACCGAATTTTATTGGTCGTAAATGCCGCGAATATTGACAAGGATTATCAGTGGATTGTCGACAATAAGAAATATGATATCGATATCAAAAACATCAGTGATGATATAGGTCAATTGGCAATTCAAGGACCAAAAGCTGAGTCTGTCATGCAAAAACTCTTTGATCTAGACCTTTCGACATTGAGGTATTATTGGGCAACTGAGGTAAAAATGAAGGATATCCCAGTACTTCTTTCACGCACCGGATATACTGGTGAAGACGGTTTTGAAGTGTACGTGGACAAGAAATACGTTGTACAATGTTGGCAGATGATATTTGATGCAGGAGCAGAACACAATATTAAACCAATCGGCCTTGGCGCCAGGGATACGTTGCGTTTTGAAATGAGATACTGTCTTTATGGTAATGACATAGACAAAACAACCAACCCTTTAGAAGCAGGGTTAGGCTGGGTGGTCAAATTTGACACAGGCGATTTTATTGGCCGGGATAGTCTGTTAAAGATTAAAGAAGCTGGAATCAAACGAAAACTTATTGGTTTTGAAGTGATCGGCAAAGGCATTCCAAGACCCCATCAAGAGATTCATGCTGAAGATGGAAAGATCGGATTTGTGACTTCAGGGACCTTTTCTCCATCGATGAAAAAGGGGATGGGCATTGGCTATGTCGAGAAACCTCATAATAAAGTAGGCACAAGAATCAAAGTCATAGGTAAGACCCCGGTAGATGCCGAAATTATTAAAGGTCCATTCTACAAACAAGGCAGTCGCCAATGATGGATGGGGAGATAAAGAGACACGGAGAAACGGGGATAAAGAGAAAAGAAAAATATTCGTGGCTATTAGTTTCATTCTCCGCGTATATCAATTTATGCAGCCAAAGTGTGAATAAAAGGAGGTAAAATGGCAAACATTATAGAAGGAGTGAAATATACAAAGGAACATGAGTGGGTTAAAATAGAAGGTGATACGGCACTTGAAGGTCTTACTGATTATGCACAGTCAGAGTTATCTGATATTGTTATGGTCGAACCACCAGAAGTCGGCAGAAAAGTAAAAGCAGGTGAACCGATTGGGACAATAGAAGCGGTTAAAGCTGTGAATGATCTATATGCTGGCCTCAATGGTGAGATCATTGAAATAAATGAAAAAGTAGTTAGTGATCCTTCTATTATCAATAAAGATCCGTATGGTGAGGGATGGCTTTTCAAAATAAAGGTTGATGATCTAAAGCAGGTTGAGACTCTGTTAACACCTGAGCAGTACAAAGAATTGATCGCAGAACACTGATGCATTATTTGCCACTTACCCCCCAGGATGAGAAGGATATTCTAGCGAAACTTGGAGTATCATCTTTTTCGGATTTGATTGACCAGATTATCCCAAAGAATCTGCAACACCAAGGCAAATGTGGTTTGCCAGATGCGGTGAGTGAATGTGGCGTTAGAAAAATCTTGAAGGAATTGGCAAATCAGAACTACAATAGCAGTGAGTATGTTTCGTTCTTAGGTGGGGGTGTTTATGATCATTACATCCCCGCGATCATCGACAGTTTACTGTTGCGCAGTGAATTCTACACGGCTTATACACCTTATCAGGCAGAGGTATCACAAGGAACCTTGCAGAGCATATTCGAATATCAAAGCGTGGTGTGTGAACTTACGGGTATGGATATCGCCAACGCTTCAATGTATGATGCTGGTTCAGGGTTAGCTGAAGCATGTCATATGGCATGTACTATTACTAGAAAAAACAAGGTGATCCTTGCTGATCTCGTACATCCATTTTACCAGAGAATAGCACATACGTATACGCAAGAATGCGGCGTGGAGATAGTAAGTTGTCCTTCAAAAGATGGCTTGATTGATATGAAAAGCCTTGAAGGACTTATTGACGATAATACCAGCTGTGTTTGTATTCAACAACCCAATTTCTATGGTTTTCTTGAGAACGTAGCAGAGATAGAAGAGATAGTGCACAAATATGGAGGGCTGTTGATCGCAATTGTCGATCCTATTTCTTTAGGTGTCGTAGCACCGCCTGGTGAGTACAATGCTGATATCGTAGTTGGTGAAGGTCAGGTATTGGGAATCCCACAGGGATTCGGCGGTCCTCTTTTAGGAATTTTTGCTTCCCGACGGAAATATGTACGATCATTGCCGGGTCGCATTGTCGGTGAGACAACCGATGTCGATGGTAAACGTGGTTATGTCTTGACTTTGCAGACGCGCGAGCAGCATATCCGCCGGGAAAAGGCGACTTCTAATATCTGTACAAACGAGGCGTTATGTGCATTGAGTTCTTTGATATATTTATGTAGCCTCGGTAAGCAGGGTATTATTGATATTGGCAACTTATGCGTGGCAAAAAGTCACTACTTATTCAACAAAATAAAGGAACTGAAAGGTATTAAACCATGGTTTGACCAAGAGTTTTTTAAAGAATTCGTCGTCGAAACTGATAAACCAGCCAATCAAGTATTAAATTCTCTTCTTCAGTATAAGATATTCGGTGGTGTACCTTTGTCAATTTTCGATAAGCAGCTAAAAAATCAGTTTTTAATCTCGGTTACCGAAAAGAGAAGTAAGAGCGAAATAGATGAATATATTGATACCCTCTCCACGATTTTATAATAATATTACCTTCCATTATGTTTGATCAGTATCATCTGCTTTTTTTATCTGTGCAATCTGTGTTATGAGATTACTATTTATTGGAGACATTGTCGGTAGTCCAGGTAGAAGCAAGGTCTGTGCAAATCTTCCAGAATTACTGACGAAAGAAGATATTTTCTTCTCTATTGCTCAAGGCGAAAATATTGCAGGCGGGATTGGTATTACCGAAGAAACAGCCAAACAACTATTTAAAGTTGGGATTGATTGTATTACTACTGGGAATCATGTTTGGAAACACAGAGCCATTTATGATTACCTCAAGCAGGAGAAGCGTGTTTTGCGTCCAGCTAACTATCCTGAAGGCGTACCCGGTTCGGGATTTGCAGTCTACGAAAAGCAGGCTATTAAAATTGGCGTAGTAAATTTGGAAGGGCGAGTATTTATGTCGTCAAAGAGAGACCCTTTTAAGGTAGGTCAAAGCATTGCTGAGGCGATGCTTAAGGAGACCTGTAATGTATTCGTTGATTTCCATGCCGAGGTAACAAGTGAGAAAAGGGCGCTGGGATTGTATTTATCCGACTACGTTACTGCCTGTGTTGGAACCCATACCCATGTGCAGACAGCTGATGAACAGATCATAAATGACCGGACAGCATATATTACTGACGTCGGTATGGTTGGAGCCCAAGATTCAGTGATCGGTGTTAAAAAAGAAGAAGTCATAGATCACTATTTGCTTTCCACTCCCCACAAATTCAGGGTTGCAAAGGGTAGCATTGTTGCTAATTGTGTGATCATTGATTTCGATGTAAATTCTGGTCAGGCAAAATCAATAGTACGCTATAATTTTTGACACTAACTGACGAAGTTCTCGACAGGCTCGAACAGTAAAGTTATTTATTCTTCGAGCGAGCCTTTCTCGAGTTTATCGAGAGACGAAGCGCTTGTCCGCTAAGTCGTGTAGAGGAAGTCGAGAAGCAAGAAAGGAACCTCAATGTATGTTCTCGACTACGCTCGAACAGTAAAGTTATTTATTCTTCGAGCGAGTGACAACGAGTCGAGAAGCAAGAAAGGAACCTCAATGTATGTTCTCGACAGGCTCGAACAGTAAAGTTCCATTCAATACTTGTCGTACGATACTATTTCCTTCTGGTCTTTTCTACCGCGGTCTTTTGGTTCTTCTGCTGGATAGCCAATTGGCGTGAGTGCCATGACTTTCACATCTTCAGGAACCTGCAGAATGTCTTTGACATCTTGTTCAACGAACGCACCGATCCAGCACGTACCTAAACATTCGTTTGCAGCGGCAAGAATCATATGGTCAAGAGCAATTCCCAGGTCAACCGGACCTGAGCTCATGTATCCACCCATACGTCCCCAGGCGATTTTCTCAAGTATACAACCGACAAGTATTAGGTCCGCATCAGCGATCCAAAGTTGACCGCGGCACGCTTCAGCTACTTTTTTCTTGATATCTGGGTTTTTTACAACTATGAAGCGCCATGGTTGTATATTCTTAGCTGAAGGTGCAATGCGACCTGCCTCAAGGATTTTGTTTACTACCTCTTCAGGTATTGGATCTGATCTATACTTTCTAACACTCTTTCTTTTCTTGATCACTTCATAAAAATCCATTGTTTTTACTCCTTTCATCCCTTCGGGATGTCGATTACAGCGATACTACTAAACATTAGTTACCCCGCACCTAGTTTTAGTTTAGGTTCTACTAGTGCGTATGCTGTTTTTGTATAACCCCAAGAAAGCTTGTTCATAAATCTATGAACATTTGTCGAACTAGGTGCGGGATGCTGAATTGTCCAACCAAATTGGAGATTTCAAAGACCATTAAGGAAACCCCTTTCCAGCTTCGGTGGATGCGGGATGCTGAATTTCCCCCAAATCAGAGATTTCAAAGACCATTAAGGAAACCCCTTTCCACCTTCGGTGGATGCGGGATGCTGAATTTTACAATCGCATCACAAAACAGATGCGAGTAAAATTCGCATACGCCCGGCGCGATTTGAACGCGCAACCTGCGGAACCGGAATCCGCCGTTCTATCCAATTGAACTACGGGCGCAAAGGTGGGGCTCTGCCCCCCTTTTCCCCACTCAGTTTTTGTCATAACGACAAAAACTTTCGTGGAGACCCCGAATCCCCCCGCCCGGAGACCGGGATCATATTTATCAAAGGCTCATGCCTTTTTTCTACAAAGAATTTTCGCAAACTCAAAATTCTTAGCGGATGCCTTTAATCCCCCTTACTACCGCACAGAAGTATCGTATTTCTGACAGCTTTCGTCGTGTACGATACCTTTCTCGTACGGCGTATCCAGAGGTGAATTTTGATACATTAAGGAAGGGCTCTGCCCGCCTTTTCCCCACTCAGTTTTTGTCTAGAATCTAATATCTAGCGTCCAGTATCCAGTATCTGTTCTGTGTATTATAAAGGATTTCCAGTTTAAGTCAATAAATTACCCGAAACTCATAGATGGATTTAACCCTGTTGATCAAACCCCATTGACCCTGGATAAATCACAGGTTTTGTAGTTCCTGATTATACTTGACAGAGATAAGAAAATAAATATTATTGTTATAAGAAAAGTATTGGAATGGAGGTTTTCTCATGAAATGGATTTTAATTGCTTTAGTAATAGTCATTGTAATATGGTTAGTATCGGTGTTGCTTCAGAAGAAAGAAAAAAAATCAAGGGAAGCATTGATCCAGCAACATCGAGAAGAGAGGAAAAAAGAAGAAGAAGCAGAAGAAACAAGTCCGTTCAAAGACTAATAATACACGGCTTGACAGCGAAAATAGATTTGAAGAAGGCGGTGTTTTATTGTGATAAAGACGCAATAAATTTGTCGACGATTTCTTCATCGAGTTGAGAACCCTTTATTTTATTTAATTCGTCGAGTGCGCACTCTTTATTTTTTGCCTTACGATACGGTCTTTCTGACCTTATCGCATCATAGGTATCAGCAACCGCGAGTATCCTCGCTAACAAGGGGATCCCATCTTTTACTAGACCATCTGGATAGCCCTTACCATCGATCCTCTCATGGTGAGCATAAATAATGTCAAGTATTCCTCTAAACTCACTGACCGTACTTAGTATCTTCTTGCCGACTACCGGATGCCTGAGGATGTACTCGCGTTCTTTTTTGCTCAGTGGTTTCTTTTTGTTCAATATGCCGTCAGGTATACTCATCTTTCCGATATCATGGAGTAAACAAGCCTGCTTGAGTAGTTCTATTTCACGTTCAGGTAGATCTAAGGTATTGGCGATTCTAACTGCATAATCCATTACGCGCAGAGAGTGTCCAGCCGTGTAGTGGTCCTTGGCATCCAATGTTTTTGCAATAAGCTGCACAAATTCTACAAAGTCGCGAGTCGATTTGGCGGTTAGCCTTTCAACCTCTTGGCGTGTTTTGGTTAGATTCTCGAATATCCAGGAATACTGCCGTAGAAATACCCAGGCAAAGGAAACTGCGATAATGTAAATACCTAAGATATACGGACTCCTAAATCCAGAGATAACCGGTCTGCCCATTAATGCTCCGGCGACATTCAAAGATGAGAGTAAGAATCCGAGAGCCACACCGATAATGAGTGGAGTCTGCCTTAATCGCTCAGGTATGGATTTTCCTATTACCACAGCTTTTACATAATAACCACAAGTTATTATCAGAAGTAGAGCTATGAATAGAGGAAAGAGGGTTCCTTTTTCTACCTGCAAGACACTCAGATATGTAGCCGGTTGATTTGAGACGATAAGGTTAGTTAAACCGATAAACGCAAAGCAAACAAGTGTGATGATTCCGAGGACGTTCTTGGTCCTTTCTCTGAGAGCTTTTCCTGTAAGGATTGCGGTAAACACGGGAAACGTGTAAATGAAGCCAAAGATGCCAAGATAGCTTATTTTACTCCAGAAAATAGCCTGAGCAAGTCCTGAGTTCATTTCAATGTGGTATTCACTGAATAAAGCCAGGGTACAGCATACGAAAAAGAGACCGGCATAGAGGAAATCTTTGTTGTTTCGGTTTCTATAATACAGATAAAATAAACAAATAACCAGAAGCAGAACAGATGATGCAAAAACCTTGGTTAATTCGCCAATAAACATAATCAACAAAGAATACTGGTTTTTCTGATGGTGTCAAGTCATTATTTTGAAGAGCTCGAAAATTGGTTTTTTAGAAAGGAACTTCTCGATGCACTCGAAGAATGTGTAGTTGCCCGATTCATCGGGCATTGTCTGATAAATCAGACGACTACATTTCTTGTCGCCCTACGCTCTTCTTCTTGGTTCTGGTTAGTAAGTAAAAGAGTAATTAAGTTATTAGTTACTATTTTTAATGTTAGAACTTGCCATAGAATTTTATGTCCAATAAATCAGTGAATTAGAACATGTGGATATTTAGTTCTAACGGGGCTTGTCGATGTCGATTTTGTCCAAATCTCCGATTTGGGTTCAAAATCGAACATCCCGAGCAGAGTGAGGGAGAACTTCCCTCAATATAGTTTGACTTTTTGTTGTGGTTATCTATAATAAACGTATGACCTCCCTGTATAGCAAAGTGAAGATTATCCCGATTGAACAACCATTTCTGGTTGTGCTGGCGCAATACTTCTACGAGCAATTTCAACCTGATTTCCCTGATTTTTCAAATATCCTCGTCGTTTTTCCTACGCAGCGCAACAAATTGTATTTTCGGAGGAACCTGCTTGAAGTTTCAAGAGCCTCCGGGTTGGTGCCGCCAACTATGAGAACAATAGCAGAACTGGTTGATAAGATCTACGATGACTTGGGGGGTAAAAAAGGATTGATGCTCAATGGGGTTGAACGAAATTTTATCTTGAGAAAGGTAGTAGAATCACTAAAGGTCGAATATTGGCACGATTTGCCTTTTTTAAGATTCGTAGCGATCGGCAAACGGTTACTTCATTTGTACGATGAATTATCAAGGGAAGGTGTAAGCCTCGAGCAGGTGGTTGAACTTGTGCGCATGGGGCACTATCCTGAAAGGTTTGTCAAACATGAACTCACGATAATAAGAAATATTTTTGATGAATACCGAAGAACCCTTGTGAAGTTGGGTTATCAAGACAATATTGATAAGTCAGAACTTGTTCTCAATCGGTTCACCCCCGCTTTGCTAAAGCCTTTCAAGCATATTTTCATAGCCGGTCTTGTTGCACCGACACATCTGGAAACTCTACTGATTCAGATGATTTTACAAAAGCTGAATGCTGAATTGATTCTCCATTCGAGCTCAAAACATTTGATACAAGCGAATGATCCGACTAGCCCCTTTTACTTACATGCTAAAATGTTGAAGAGGATTGGTGTAAAAAAGTACGATAACATTACGATCATAGGTCATGAGAAATATGAGCTGCCAGTAATCCATATTGCGCGGACTGAATCTATGTCACAACAGACGCTTCATGTAAAGGAGATTTTCCACAAAGTACGGAGTCGCTATGAACCCCATCGTATCGCAGTTATCCTGACCGATGAAAGAAATGTATTCCCAATGATTAGTATCATGAAGTCCTCAGGTCTTGAGTTTAATTTGTCGACGGGGTTGTCGATGACTCAATCACCGCTCTATACTTTTCTCGAGCAGTTATTAAACGTTGTTGAGAGCGGTTTTCATTATAAGGAATTTTTTATTTTCATCAAACACCCATTAGTCAAGAACGCGATAATTGAGGAGAATGCAGTGCGATTTTCAGTCTACACACTGCAGGAAACAATGATCAAGAACCGTTTGAATTATTTTAATTTCAAAGATCACCCAAACAGTACGGTCGAAAAACTTACCGGGTTATTGAAAAACTGTTTTGACACAGTAAAATGCACGACATCGCTAAATCAATACATCCTGAGTCTGCTTAGGATGCTGAATGATGTGCTTTTCTGTAACAAAGAGCTCATGAAGACTTCTTCCCGTGGTGTCACAGATTTCTCGGATAGTTTAAATGATTTAGCAAAATTACGTATCGCTGGTGATTATATTGAGCCAGGCATAAAGATGTTGCGGTTTATTCTTGATGTCCTAAAGGATGCGTCATTTAGAACCAGGGGTGATCCCATGAAGGGTGTCCAGGTGATTGGTTTGCTTGAAGCAAGAAACCTCGACTTTGACTGCATCATCATTCCTTCGATGAACGAAGGGGTTTTCCCCAAGCGGAGTGAAAAAGATCTATTCGTGAATCAGCAGGTGCGTAAGGAGATCGGTCTTCCTTATGATAAAGAACGGGAAAGCCTCTTTCACTATTATTTTACGGAGATGCTTAATGCCAAAAAAGAAGTATTTATTACATATATCGAAGAGGAGAAAAGAGATATCCGTTCGCGCTTTATCGATTTTCAGATTGATAAAGGAGCAGTGCTTAGCGATGCTAAAGTAGCGTTGAGTAACCCTATGTACAGTACACAAAGACGTTCAGTAAAGAAAAGCAGCGATCTCTTTAAGATGCTCATCTCCAAACTATCAACGCGTGGGCTTAGTCCGACTAATCTCAAAGACTATCGTGAGTGTCCATACCGTTTTTACTTGATGTACGTGCTCGGCATGCGCGAACCCGGTACTATCGTTGAAGAAGCTGGGCCTATGGAATGGGGGAGGATTATGCACGTTGCGCTGCGGGATTTTTACAAATATGATATCCCGGATGGTCTGGTAAAAGAAGACATAACAGTGATGCAGTCAAAACTGCATCAAAGGTTGAGCAAGGCGTTGAGGGGTGAATTGGCAATGCGTCCAAAGATGATAAGCTTTTTGGATCTCGAGATATATAAGAAGCGAATGAATAGATTCCTGAAGATAGAAATCGAAAGGTCAAAATTAGGCTGCCGAGTGGTCACCAGTGAAATTGAGAAGCAAGTAAAGTGTTTTCTGCAAATAAACAATGTTAAGGTAAGGTTATATGGGTATCCTGACCGAATTGAAATCCGGGATAACCGGCATTATGTTCTTGATTATAAATCAACTATACCATCAAAGAAGAAATACGAATTGGGCGACGACTTCGTTGAATTTCAGTTGCCATTGTATGGTCTGATTCTTGCTGAAGGTGATTTTGCAAAAATTGGCGGTCTGGCATACTACGGAATATCGAGGGATGTAAAAATCACCGAAATCGTAGAGCATGGTGATGTTGTTGAATACCTGGAGGATTTTGAGGCGAAGATATTGCGACCGACGATCGAGGAGCTTTTGTCAGCAGATGTTGCATTCAAACAGACTCCTGTGAAGAGGTCATGCACACACTGCGTTTTTACTCACGTTTGCGGGGTGAAGAGTGTCTGAGAAGATAGAACACACTGCTTTGATGTCGTCGGCTGGAGCCGGTAAGACGCGCGCTTTGACAAAGCGTTTTCTCTATCTTTTTCTACATGAGGCAGATTACCCGCTGAAATCCTTGTATGGCATCACCTTCACAAATGAAGCGGCGTTTGAAATGAAAACACGAGTCTTAGAGTACCTTGAGCTGCTTATTAACGGGACTTCAGATGACAAATCAAAAATGGAAATAATCGAGTACTTTAACAGTCATTTCTCAAATGTGAAAGAACGGGCAAAATACAAAAAAAGACATTTACTCAACAACCTTTCAGAATTCAATATTTACACATTTCACAGTCTGTTTGCTTCTTTCCTCTCAAGTATTCCATTTGCAGCCGGTATTTTGCCCGGCTACAGAATAATCGACGACGCCTATAAGTCAGTTGTCTATGAATCAGTTCTGGACAAATTCTTTGAGGGGAGTGGCCATAATGAAGCGCGGTTGAAGATAATACAGGATTTTATCCAAGCGCAAGAGACCAGAGTGAAGGCAAGTATAGAGTCGATCTACTGGAGCATAATTCCATGGCTGGATTTCCTCGGTGAATTGATGAAAGGCGAGCAAGATATCAGGACCAGCGTTGAGGTGAAAGGAAATGAGTTTGCCCGTTCCCTACGACAACTCACTTTGTTTATCCGTGAACATGGAGATGCCGGGTGCACTAAGGATGGTGCGCATTTGAATAAAGACCTGCTTAGACTCTGTGTAATGGTCGATAAGTATCTTGAGACGAGAGATTTTGGAGTATTGGAAAAGTCTGAATACACAAAATCCATTTTGCGTTGCGACCTGGATGGGAAAAATTATCTCGTGAAGTTTGCTGGTAATTTAGGGATTGAAAAGAGGGATATCGACAAACTATTGAATACATTGTTCTCCTGCACTGATGATTACTTGCGATCCCTTTCTGATCAGCAGATCGCGGTTTATTTGAAACCCCTATTGGAAATCCATAATTTATTCAAGGAGGAGAAGCGAGCGCGGAATTTGGTTAGTTTTGATGATATCGAATCTCTAACTATGCGCGCCCTGGAAATCAGTCCGGATATAGAGTATCTATACTTCAAGATCGGTGCAGAAATAAACCATTTAATGATTGATGAATTCCAGGATACGAGCTATCGCCAGCTCGAAATAATCGTTCCCTTGATTAGTGAGATCGTCTCACTTGATCCTGATGAAAAAAGTCTTTTCTATGTGGGTGATCCAAAACAAGCGATATTTCGGTGGCGCGGTGGCGCATCAGAACTGTTTGACGTGCTGATCAATAAATACCCAGGTAGGATTAAACGTGAGGAATTAACAACAAATCATCGCAGCAAGGCAGAGGTTATCGATTTTGTAAACCTTGTACTTGATAAAAAAGACAAGGTAGAACCAGGAAATACTGGCGGCTGGGTGAGGGTTGAAGAAATCGGAGGATACACTGATATGGAACAAGGGCGGCAAGAGATAATTGAACGGACATCTTCGATTATCAAGGAACTCCATAACAATCTGGGTTATGAATACTCTGATCTTGCAGTACTTGTACGCACTAATAAATTCGGTGTTGCTCTTGCCGAAGGTCTTACCCGAACAGACGTGCCCCATGTAAGCCGATCAAAATGTGATATTATGAGTGATGCAGATGTGCGGACAATGGTGAAACTTCTTGAGTTCCTTGATGACCCGGAAAACGATTTCGCTTTGCTCCATGCTCTTTTATCACCATTTTTTGCTATGGACGAAGAGGTATTGCGGCGCTTGATGCATCGTGGGAAGACGTTTTTTCTTATGCTCCGTAATAGCCACCCGGGTTGGCCGGCAGTAAAGAAACTGGAGAGATTACTTGCATTAGTACATTTTACAAACCCCTATGAATTGATTTATGGTATATACGAAGAGTTGGAAATAGAGGTTACATACGCGCTGGCGACCCTTTTGGACGTTGCGTTGGAATATACGAGCGAGGATTCTGGTCACCTGAGTTCTTTTCTTGATTGGCTTGGTGATATTGGTAAGACTATTCAGGTGAAGGATGCACATCCTCAGGGCGTACAGATTCTTACGATTCATAAAGCAAAGGGGTTAGAATTTGATGTTATCTTATTACCTGAAACAAATTGGGCTGTAAAGACATATGAAGATAGGCAGTTGCTTTTTTCATACAAAGCAAATGGTGTTGAACCGGAGAGGATATACTGGCGGACTTATGGTAAGTATCTGCGAGGTTTGAAAGATGCTGAGCAGGATCGCCTGCAAATGGATGAGCTGAATCTGCTTTACGTAGCTTTGACGCGGGCAAGAAACGGAATTCATGTATTGGGGTTTAATCACCGAAAGAGAGGGTTGGGGTTTTGGTTCGAAAGGATCGTTGAGAAAGTCGGGGCTTCAACTTTTTCAAGAGGTGAGATAACCAAGAAGAAAGAAATTAAACCTGCGGTAACTGAAATCCAGAAGTACGGCGTTATTACACGGGAAAGTCCGTTTATCAAGGAAGAACGTTCGTTGTATTCACCGACTGAACGAGGGCTTGAGATAATCGGTGTTTCTCGAAGGCAAGGTATGGAATTCGGTTCGATGATACACCAGGCGCTCAGTAAAATAGAATGGCTTGACAATATCGAGTTGCAGGTATCGATTACGAACGTCGTGCGCAGCGTCCAGGATAAGTATGCACGCCAACCTGACGACGCACAATCCATCGAAAAGAGACTTGCCCCGTTCTTAGTAGATACTTTAACTGATCCGGATTTGCGATCCCTGTTTTTTAAAGATGGGCGTCATGTGGTATGTAAAAATGAGGTTCCTATTTATTTTGAAGACAAAAAGAGAGATGTGTCAGGTCAAATCGACCGATTGATTGTTAGTGCCAGGCATATTACTATAGTTGACTACAAAACCGGTGAGGAAGAGGCTAAGCACCAACAACAACTAAGGATCTATAAGAAAGGGATAGAAAAGATTTACCCGGGAAGATGCATTGAAATAATGCTGGTCTATCTGGATAAGGATCGGGGTAAGAAAATAACCAGATTGTAATCCGTGATTACCGAGAGAACAGGAAGCCGGCTATCATATCCGGCTTCCTGTGTGTTACATATGAGAAAGTATGAGTGCCTTAGCTTATATCTACGATCTTTTGTCCCTCCTTAAATTCTTTTTATTTTAGAACCAGTCGTATCGAGTGACAAGAATATGTCAACGATCTTCGGGTCCAGCTGTTTTCCAGCAACACGTGTTATTTCATCTCTGGCTTCTTCTTCAGTCAGCGCATTACGGTAAGGCCGATTACCAGTCATGGCTGAATACGCATCGCAGACCGCAAGTATCCTCGACTGCAATGGGATTTGTTCAGCTTTCCTGCCTTCTGGATAACCTGAGCCATCCCATTTTTCATGGTGGTGTAATATCCAGGTCCGGACTGTCCTTAGATTTGCTACTGGTTCGATTATCTTCGCACTGTGGGTTTGTGGGTTGCGTGCATTTTGATAATCTTCCATTCTTCGTTTGTTAACTTACCGTTTTTCTGCAGGATAGACTCGGGTACGATGATTTTACCGACATCGTGGAGCAATCCGGCGAATTCGATTAAATTGAGATTCCTTTCAGAAAACTCTAATTCCTGGCCAATGATGAGTGATAGGTCTGCGACCTGGATAGAATGTCCTATGGTATACGGGTCTCTTAATTCGATTGCTCCGACAAGCGCGCGCACTGATTCAAAATTGATCTCCTGTATTCTTTCAATAAGCCAGGCGCGATCAAGCACCATACCTATCCTACTGTTTATTGCTTCAATGAGATTCAGCTCTTGTTTCGTGTAATTCCTTGGTTTTCTTGAGTAGAGCATTAAAACGCCGGTTGGTATGCCACCTTTTGCTATAATCGGTGTGCTCATGTAAGCCATGAAACCTTCGTTTCTAATCGTTCCGATGAACCCCTCATCTTCATCTTTGGATATCTTTGAGATTATCAAAGGTTTTCTATTAGCGATTACTGAAGTGAAGAAGCCGTTGTCTTCTAATTTGATATTTTTTCTCACGTTACTACTGAGGTTATTTGAAAAAACTTCTTTGAAACCAAAGTACTTGTTCATAGTGAGAATTGCAGCAGCATCAGCTTTGAGCAAAGACATAAGTTTGTCGACGACTGCGTTCATTACACCCCTATGGCTGAGCCCAGAGAGTATGGAGCGGTCCATATCATGTAAGATAATCAACTGCCGTTGGTTTTGCCGGGCATCTGACGCCAATTTGAATATCACTGCTGCGCTCAACAGGACTACAGTGATTGACATTAGATATATGTACATACTCTTACCTGTACAATGATTAGTTGAGTCGATCAATGCTCAAAGGATCAATGATTTAAATCAAGATAATTGATTTAGTAAGTAGCTTTTTTTCCGGTCTAATTCGCGGATCGAGACAATATCGTGATTGTACAGACGCAGTTTATGACTTGTCTGGTTACTTAGCAGGTTGAGCACCACTACTTTCTCATCCTGGTAGGCAATTTCGCCCCGGTATCTCGTGCCGTCGAGCATTTTGACTTCGTATGTCTGTGCAGTTTTCATGTTACTCCTTTCTTGCATATATATTAAGTAGCAAAATTTGTGCCAGAATGAGAAGTCTTGCGATTTTGGGTAATTTATGTATATTGGAGTGGAAATCGTACCTGAAAGTGTGCCAAAATGACACACTTTCAGGTACCTTCTTGCAAACGCCTGTAAATACTGCATTTACCGTAATCCTGAGTGTGCCATTTTGGCACACTCAGCCAGTAATTCCTGGTTAACAGCACTAATTCAACGTAACCGTTGTTCTATCTCAGTGCATAGGCTCTTTGCCAACCCAGTTCTCGGATTGAGAGTATTCCATTGTAATAGAGACGGAGTTTCTGCTCAACTGGATGACGTCTCAGCTTGAGCACGACCATCTTATTATCCCGGCATGCAATCTCACCCTGATACCTGGTGCCATCAACCATTTTGATTTCATAAAGGTGCAATATTTTCATGTCTTATGCCCCCTTTTAGTCCTTTGGCGGTGGAGGAGGTCTGTGAGGTACAGAGACCGTATCGGAATCAGCATATGCAACTGCAGGGCTAATAAAATCAAGGGTTGCGCTGATTACCGGAGCATCATCTTTTATATTATTACTGACACTCTGGATAGCGATTCCAAACATGCTCACAAAGAGCAAGCTCATTACAACATAGGCGAAAAATTTCTTCATGTTATTCTCCTTTCAGTTTTCTTATAAGCAAAATCTATGCCAAAATGAGAAGTCTTGCGATTTTGGGTAATTCATGTATGTTGGAGTGAAAAAAGTTCCTGAAAGTGTGTCAAAATGATACACTTTCAGGGTCCCCTGGGAAACGCTTATCTACACGGCACTTACAGAATTATCTATGTGTCAGAATGACACATAGACATGAGAAGCTCATTAATCCATGGAAATTAAATACTTATTGCATCCTTTATGTGTCAAAATGACACAGTTGCCGTGCTGTTATCCAAGTCTACTTTGTGATATTATACATCTCCATATATCTATAAATGCTTGTCCTCCCGATCATCAGCAATTCTGCTGACTTTTTTATATTCCAGCCGGTTGCATTCAATGCCTCGATTATTGCTTCTTTTTTAATGTCTTTTAGAGATATGATCTCAGCTCCTTTTAACTTTTCAAAACCCAAATCATACGCCGTAATCAACTGATCCTTAGCCAGAACAACTGCTCTTTCAATAACATTCTGAAGCTCCCGGACATTGCCAGGCCAGAGATATACCTTTAATTTCTGCATTGAATTCGATGTAAACCCCTTTAAAGGTTTGTTTATCTCTTTGATATATTTTTCCATGAAGAATTGCGCTAACTCTGGGATATCACATGTCCGTTCTCTTAAAGGCGGTACCTCAATACTGAATACATTAATACGATAAAATAGGTCTTTTCTAAATCTGTTTTCTTCCACCTCAATCTCCAGGTCTTGATTCGTAGCAAAGAGGAATCTTACATCGATTTTTCGGGTTTGTGTTTCACCGATCCGGCGGATTATTTTTTCTTCTATTGCTTCAAGAAGCTTTGCCTGAAATGAAATACTCGTATTGGTGATCTCATCTAAAAATACAGTTCCAGCTTCACCCTCTTCTAATAACCCTGTTTTGTCGCTTACCGCACCAGTAAATGCACCTTTTTTATGACCAAAGAGCTCTGATTCTAAGAGAGTTTCAGGGATTGTTCCACAATTTATCGTAAGAAATCTCTTATTCTGTCGCTTACTTTTTAAGTGAATAAGACGGGCAAGCATGCCTTTGCCCGTGCCAGTCTCGCCGAGTATGACTACTGGTGAATTGGTCTGGCTAACACTCTCGATTAGTTCATAGACCTTTTGCATAGGATCAGATTTGCCGATAATATAACCCGCACCAATTTCCTGAATCATCTTGGTCTTTAATAGAATGTTCTCTTCAGTCAGGGCACGGAATGCCAGGGATTTTTCAATTACTGAACCAAGTATTTTGGCAATCGTAATTAAGAAGTCTTGGTCCTGAGGACCAAATATGCCGCTGGAAAGCCTTGAGTCAAGGTATATT
>JAUWLY010000278.1 GCA_030613445.1 Candidatus Stahliibacteriota bacterium
CCGCCAGTAGAGGAAGAACCGGTATTTCCGCCTACGCCAGTCGAAGAAGAAATCGTTGCCCCGCCGCCTATCGAAGAACCGATGATGCCTCCACCCGTCGTTGAGGAAGCACCTGCAGTAGTTTCTGAACAACCCTATGTACCACCAGTTGTCACGCCGACCCCACCACCGCCAAACCCAGCTCCAGCCACAATCCTCGGTTTCAGAATCCAGCTCTTTGCATCCTCAACTGAAAAGAACGCTTCACGGGTCGCTGATGATACAAGAGCTTCATTCACACAGAACGTGTACATTCAGCACATTCCACCCTACTATAAAGTGCGCGTTGGTGATTTCTTGACAAAAGAAGAAGCTCAGGTTGTAAAACAACAAGCTATGCAAATGGGTTATCGCGGCGCTTTCATTGTGGAAACAATGATTTCACCGTAATAGAAAAGGAGACCAGAACTAAGGAGCAAACCCGCGAACGCTTGAAAGACAGACGATTAATCGTCCTTGCCACGAAGAATCAGCATAAAATAGCTGAAATAAAAGACATCTTGGCTTTGGATATTCAGTACAGAACTCTTAGTGATTACGTCAAAATATCTGTAAAGGAGGCTGGTCGTACGTTGTTTGAAAACAGCCTTGCCAAAGCTGCCTTCGCTTTTAAACTCAGTCAAAAACCATCACTGGCTGATGATTCAGGTCTGTTTGTCGATGCCCTGAATGGCGCACCCGGAGTTTTTTCTGCACGTTTTGGTAGAAACGATGAAGACCGCATTGCCAGACTTTTGGAAGAGATGGCGGGTCAACACAACCGACGCGCTCAGTTTAAAGCGGCGTTTGTCTATTATTATGGTACAAACAAGTATGAAGTTTTTGAAGGCGAATGCATCGGTGAGATCACTACAGAACCGCGTGGCACTCAAGGTTTTGGCTATGACCCGATTTTCATACCAAAGGGTTTCCGCAAGACTTTTGCCGAGCTCGGACCAAAGTCGAAAAACCGTATTAGTCACCGTGCTAAGGCATTGAAGAAATTCAAAAAATATATCGAAAATCCATTATTATAGAATCTGGATTGTCTTGTGCTTGGATCTTAACCCGGTTTTGATAAAAACCGCAGATTTCCTGATACCAAAGTGTTTTGCAAGAATGGCGATCAGTTCTTTGTTCGCTTTGTTTTTTTTCGGCGCCGAAATGAGTTTCACCTTGAGGTGATACGCGTCTAACTCGATAATCTCACATTTCTTTGCACACGGCACAACCGTAATCTTTATATCCATTTAATCAACTATGCACTTAAGATAATTGAATGCTATTCTACATATCCTCTGGGCAGCCTTGCCATCCCAAAATTCTGGGATTTGACCTTGTTTCCTCTCGCCGCTCAAGATTTTCCGTGCTTGCTCCACAATTGCATCAGGGTCCTTACCAACGATGATATTCGTACCCTGACTAACAGTTACGGGTCTTTCCGTATTCTCCCTCAAAGTCAGGCAAGGTACTTTGAGAACAGTCGTTTCCTCCTGGATGCCCCCTGAATCAGTAAGCACAAAGTCTGCATTTGCTAATAATTTCAGAAAATCAAGGTATCCAAGAGATGCTGTAGTTTTGAGAAAATCGGTTTTTAATTCGTAACGGTCAAACATCTTTTTGGTTCGAGGATGTACTGGGAAAACTATTTCTATGGCTCCTGAAATTTCTTCAAGGGCCGCGAGGATTCCTGCTAAGTCACCTTTTTCATCGACATTTCCAGGGCGGTGCATGGTAAGCACCGCATATTCATTTTTTCTCAGTTTGAGTTTATCCAGAATATAAGATTTCTCAACCTGCTCTTTATGACTTAAAAGAGAATCAATCATCACATTACCCACATGAAATATCTTATCACTACTTATCCCTTCTTTTATAAGGTTTTCTTGACCAATCGGTTCGGTGGTAAAGAGCAAATCTGCAAGCGCATCAGTCAACCGGCGATTGACTTCCTCTGGCATGCGCCAGTCATGACTGCGCAAACCTGCTTCAATATGGGCTATGACAGGGGAGTATTTGCGTTTACCACAACGGAATTTAGCCGTGGCAAGTGCACAGGCAAGGGTCGAATTCACATCGCCCACCACGATAACTATATCTGGATCGAGTTTCCCTAAAATCTTTTCAAACTCGATCATAATCTGACCACTCTGTTCACTGTGCGTTCCAGAACCAATACCGAGATAAAAATCTGGTTTTGGCAGTTTCAAATCGTCAAAAAAAACCTTGGAGAGTTCTTTATCGTAGTGCTGGCCAGTATGGACCAAAAACGGTGTTACGTCATGGAATTTCTTGCATTGAGTAATGATTGGAGCCACCTTCATAAAATTGGGGCGCGCTCCAACAACAATTATTGCTTTGTAGTGCACTCTTTGGTTTCTTTCATGCGTGTAAAATCCATGTAAATTTGGGCTTTTTTACCGCTTAGGGTCGCTGGCTTCAACTGCTGCCCCTGTAAACGATTCTCAAGCATTGTATCCCGCTCAGGGATCATTGTATTACCAGTAGCAACTCTTACCACAACACCTTCAGTATCGATTATTGCTCTAACAACTCTATCATCTGGTATCTCGATTTGCTCAAGACTTACTGTTTTCATAAATTCATCGACATCAAATCGCTCACCAGCTCCGCCCGCAACCTTTTCTTCAGCAGCTCGATAAGATTTTGATTTCATGCTTACCGGTGCAGGTGGCGCACTCTTGTCCTTTAAAAGAATACCTTTTGCCACTGGCATTTTGCGTCCCGTGCTCACCTCAGGGAGTTGTACATCAACTTCTTTCCTGACTTCAGTTTCACTGTACAGAATCCGGTGGTCAAGACCTGCTAGCTTACCAGGTCCCGGGATATTGACTAATACAATAAGAACTAATACGGCCATGGCAACCGGCACAAATATCGGTGAAAATTTAAAAATAGAAGAACGGGATTTCTTTCTTATTTTATCCATGACCTGACGATTAAGATTGAAGACAAACTCTCTCGATGGTTCCTCAGTCACAGCAGAACGCATGTGCTCATCGAGTTTCTTAAGCTCCTCAAGCTCTTTGCGGCAAACCGCACATTCACCAAGGTGTTTTTTCACCCTGGCAAGCTGCTCTTCGTTGAGTTCCTCATCAAGGTATCCACTCAATAATTCTATCGGCAGATCACATTTCATTTCTTTCGTACCTCCAGTTCTTCAAATAACTTCTTGAGTTTTTGTCGAGCGCGTGCCAGTCGTGACATAACTGTTCCCTTTGGTATCTTCAGAATATTACTGATCTCTTCGTAGCTGTATTCCTCATCAACTCTCAAAACAAGAATCATTCTAAATTCCTCTGGCAATCCAGCAAGTGCGGCACCAATCCGCTCTCTTAGCATCTTCTCTCTGGTCATTGCCACTGGGTTCCCTTTTTTCGCAACAAGTCTGCACTCTACCATGCCAATCGATTGAACCTGACCACGGCGTTCCTTCTTAATATAGTTTATCGCATTATTAACCGCGATTCGACATATCCACGCATAAAACGACCTTTTTATATCAAAGCTCGAAATGGCGCGATATGCCTTGATAAACGCCTCTTCAATCAGATCTTCAGTATCATCCCGATTATGAACCATTCGATAGAGAATTTTGTAAAGCGGCATTTTGTACCGTTCAACCAAGGGATTAAACGCTTCACAATCACCTTTTTTTACTCGCTCAATCAGTATTTCGTCACTCTCTATACTATTATACACAAAATGGCCTCTATTATTCCATCGCCCACACCCAGGATAGGTTGTATCTTGGTTATCGTTTCATACATTATATTGCCGCACAAGAAAAGATCATCAACAACAGCACAATCACCCTATCTATTTTCATCAAAATGGCTCCTTTTTGTAGGATTATACCATGTTCCTTTTGAATGTCAATGATAAAACAGGGGGAAAACATCCTTTTTCCGGAATTGATTGCGAAAAATGCGCCCCGTTCTTCTATAAAAAGACGGGGTAAACGGTATTTGCCTTCAACAAATCAAGGTAGTATTGATACGGTCCTTCTACCACCCCTGGTATAGCCGAATTTAACTTTGCCAGAGACTAGAGCATACAGCGTGTAATCTTTGCCAACACCAACATTCATGCCAGGATGGATCTTAGTACCGCGCTGTCTGATGATCATCGTACCGGCATTCACGACATGACCATCAAATTTCTTAACGCCCAATCTCTTACCACAT
>JAUWLY010000329.1 GCA_030613445.1 Candidatus Stahliibacteriota bacterium
CGATAGCCGGCAGGTTGATAAAGACGCTTCTTGACGTGCCTGTTCAGGCTGGGTATAATCAGATATTCTGGAACGGGTTTGATGAGTATACTGATGAGATCAGCAATGGTGTGTATTTGGTAAGAGCGCTTGTCCGTAATCAAAGCAATCAAGACGAGGTCATAGAGAAATTCATTATAGCTCGGTAAGTTCTCAGGCGAAAAATAGCCTGGGTAAAGAAAAGGGAGATAAAAAGCCATAGAAAAAATTGTCGAGGGTATTGATTACACACAGCTTGCAAAAGTCACCCTGCATCGGGTTGCTGATCGCCCTGGTGTTGCCGCTGATATTTTCAGTGCATTAGGCCAACAAGGGTTGAACATTGAGTTGATTTGTACTAGTTCACTTGGCAAAGGACACGCGGATATCTCTCTTGCAGTCCGTGAAGCAAATCTTGAACACGTGTGCAGGGTTTTAGACAACCTCAAGAGGAAATACCATGCCAAGGATCTTCTTGTTGATCGTAACTGTGCGATGATCACGGTCCATGGTTCCAGGTTGTCATCAACACCGGGTGTGGCAGGTAAGGTATTTGCTCAACTGTCTGAGCGCAAGATAAATATTGAGATGATCAGTGCTTCGATAGCGGCATTGAATATCGTAGTCAAGAAAGAAAGAGTAATGGACGCCATCGGTGCTATTTGCACCGAATTCGGAATATAGAAAAGAGTATGAGTAATTGAGTAATTAAGTAACTAAGTTATTGGTCAAAACAGTTATTAAGTAATTAGGTTATTGAGTCATTCTCTGGTTTAACCAGGGAATCCAGTTTCTTCCCGACGTTTCTTTTCCCGCTCGCAAGAGCCATAACCGTTCACGCTAGTGAACCATAACCGTTGCGAACCTGTCTCGACCTTTGTCGAGAGAGCGACCAGTCCCGCACGCAGTGCCATTTCCCTCCTATCTTCACAGCTTCATTCATTAATTCCCTTCTATGCTTAGCATCATTTCTCTCTACGCCATACTCCCTACGCCCTACGCTCTTGTAGTCGCCCGATTCATCGGGCAATGTCTGATAAATCAGACAACTACAGGGCTCTGTGCCCCTACGCTCTACTCTTTTGCTTCTTGGTTCTTGGAGCTTGGAATTTGGTTCTTGACAAACTACACTTCTTAAGTATACTATATTTTTAGGATGTCAACTGCTTTCCTCATTCTCGAGGATGGAACACTTATCAAAGCCAAACATGTTGGTGTGGAAAAAGATGTTTTCGGTGAAATAGTTTTCAATACATCAATGACCGGTTATGAAGAAGCCTTTACTGACCCTTCATATTCCGGGCAGATCCTTCTTATGACCTATCCTCTAATCGGTAACTACGGCATCCGGAAAAAGAACTTCGAATCTAGCAAAGTACAGATAAGGGGGCTCATCTTGAAAGAACCCGATTTTTTCGCTTACCGTGGTATGCATCTCGATAAATTCCTTGATTTGTCAGCAGTCTCTTGCCTTTACAATATCGACACTAGAACCTTAACCTTAAAAATAAGAAAACACGGGACAATGAAAGCAATGATTGTCGCTCGCCCTTCAAGAATTGATTACAAGGCATTGCTTCAAAGAATCAAACAGATGCCGCATCCAGATACTGAGAACTTGGTCAGTCACGTATCCTGTACTAGGAAGATCATGCATGGTAGGGGTCCTGGCCGTTTTGTACTGATTGACTGCGGTGTAAAAAAGAGTATTTTAAAACATCTAATAAAATATGGAACTGTGATCCAAGTTCCGTTTGATACAGATATTAAGACTATTGACAGGTTAAAACCTGACGGTATCGTAGTTTCAAATGGCCCAGGAAACCCAGCACACGAGGCTATAATGTCAACGACCGCCAAAACAGTTGAAAAATTGATTGATAAGTACCCGATATTCGGTATCTGCCTTGGCCATCAGATACTGGGCCTTGTCCTTGGTTTTAAGACTTATAAACTGAAGTTTGGTCACCGCGGTTCAAACCATGCGGTTAAACATCTTCGCAGCAAAAAAATCCACATCACATCACAGAACCACGGGTATGCGCTTCGAGCCAAAAAGAACCTTGATGCCGAAGTCACCTGGGTGAATGTAAATGACGGTACGATTGAAGGCATACGCCATCGAAACCGACCTGTTTTTTCCGTGCAATTCCATCCCGAGGCTGCACCTGGTCCGCGTGATACTGGGTTTCTTTTTAGAGAATTTTCAGAGCTGGCAATATGCCAAAACGCAAAGATCTGAAGAAAATCCTCATCATTGGATCTGGACCGATTATCATTGGTCAAGCCGCTGAATTCGATTTTTCAGGCTCCCAAGCAAGCTGGTCGCTCAAGGAAGAAGGATATCGCACAGTCATTGTCAATTCAAACCCTGCGACAATACAAACTGATGAACGGACCGCTGATATTGTCTATATCGAACCTCTCAACATCGATACATTGACCAAAATCATCAAAAAGGAACGTCCTGATGGATTATTACCAGGTTTTGGTGGACAGGTTGCACTCAATCTGTCATACCAATTGGCACGCCAAGGTATCCTCGCTAAATATTCGGTCGAACTGCTCGGTTCAACCTACCAAACAATTGAAATGGCAGAAAACCGGCAGGCATTCACTCACCTCATAGAAGCTGTGCATGAACCAAACCCCAGGAGTTTCGTGTGCCAGAACCTCAACGATGTATCTCAAGCAGTTGAACAAATTTCCTACCCGGTACTTGTGAGACCGGCTTATACACTCGGTGGCACAGGAAGCGGTATAGCTCAATCCTGGCAAGATTTACGGGAAATTGCCTCAGCAGGACTGAGGCAATCACCGATAAAACAAATACTGATCGAAGAAAACCTGTTGGGTTGGAAAGAATTTGAATATGAGGTAATGCGCGATGGCGACGATAACTGTATAACGATATGCAGTATGGAAAATATCAACCCAATGGGTGTGCATACGGGTGAAAGCACGGTCGTTGCTCCAGCCCAAACCCTCACTGACCAAGAAAATCAGAAATTAAGAAGTATCAGTCTAAAGATCATAAGGGCTCTGAAAATATGCGGTGGGTGCAATATCCAGTTTGCAGTAAACAGATTCAAATGGGAATACAGAATAATCGAAGTGAACCCACGGGTATCACGCTCATCAGCCCTGGCATCGAAGGCTACTGGATACCCGATCGCACGGGTTAGTGCGAAAATAGCGGTGGGCATG
>JAUWLY010000247.1 GCA_030613445.1 Candidatus Stahliibacteriota bacterium
GTCAGTTTGGACGTGAGCTGTTCGGATCTCCGATCAGAATGAGTCTGACCCTTTGAGTGTGTAGCCTGTAATAAGCATCCGTTCATTGCTGTGCTGTACTACTTACATATTGTGACTTCTCAATGCGCCCCCCTTCTGTGGGACTTACTCGAAGAGTAAGGAGTTACTGTTCCTCTCACCTTGTTCGAGACAGGCGAGCTTGTCGAGAACTCAATTGTAGTGGCTCGATTCATCGAGCATTGTCTGATAAATCAGACGACTACATTTTTTGTCGTTAATAACGTTTAAAACGTTAGAAATCCAGGAACCGTGCGCAGCGCTCATAACCGCTACGAAGTAGCCTAAACCGCCGTAGGGCTCTCTACCGCTGCGAACCTGTCTCGAGCTTTGTCGAAAGAGCAGCCATACCTCTTGTCTCCGATACGCCGTTACTCCCTTACTCCAATACCCAGTTATGCTCTGTTTCTCCCTAGCGCCATGTCCATAAAGGGGTGAGGGTTTTTAAGTTTCTGTGACAATGACAAGAAAATATGGCTACTGGTTTTTGTCGAGAATGACGAATGCCAATGGTAAACGCTCCAGTGGCGTGAACAGTTTCTCAATGCGTAGCCGAAAGCCCCTTTTTTCAAGGTCTATTTCTATTTGTCTGATCTCTTCTTCGACTTTGTGGCTCTTATAGAAAATCGCCCTGCCGCCTGGTTCGATTAAGCGATTAATAGGTACGACTAGTTTCTTGATCTTACCGACTGCTTTAAGAAGAATTAGCTCAAATGTTTTTTCCTGGTAGTCCTGGGCCCGTTCACTGACCACGTCTACATCAGGACAATCTATGTGCTCGGTCAAATACCGTAGGAAATCAGCCGTTTTTCTCTTTGATTCTATGAGTGTTAAGTCCATTGCCGGTTCCAGTATTTTCAAAGGTATTGAGGGAAACCCAGCACCTGGACCAATATCACAAACACGACGATGACCTTTCACGAAATCTAAGGCCATCAACGAAGTTAAGAAGTGCCTTTTGGCGATACGTTCATAATCCTGGTGGGATAGAAGATGAAGCCTGTTCCTCATTTCAAAAAGGACTTCCAGGTATATGTAGAACTTCTGAAGAATCGCGTCGTTGTATTTTATCCTCAGCAAGTTTAAACCTGCACGCAGGTCATCCAATTCTCGTTCGATTGCCTTGTGCAGATTACTACTCATCTTGGTGCTTTATTTCATTCCAGATTTTATCCATTTCTTCCAAACTCACTTCTTCAGGGTTCTTGCCTCTTTTTTTCAACTCATTTGTTATTGCTCTAAAGCGACTAATGAACTTCTTATTGGCATACCGCAAAGCATCTTCCGGATCGATTTTCAGATGTCGAGCAAGGTTGACACAGGCAAAAAGCAGATCTCCCAGTTCTTCAAAAACTTGCTCTGAGCCGATGCTTGACTTGAGTTCCCCGATCTCTTCGTCAAGTTTCTCAAGCGGCCCGTCATGCGATGGCCAGTCAAAACCAACCTTTGAAGCACGTTCCTGGATGATTCTGGCGGCAAGGAGCGCAGGTAGCGCTATAGATATGCCATTAAACATATCCTTTTTGCTATGTTGCCAAAACTTCAAGACTTCATCTTGGCTTTTTAATCCCTTATGCTCAAATACATGGGGGTGTTTCTCACGGTACTTCTTGACTGTAGAAGACACCAATTCATCAAGCGTAATGCCCTTCTCTTCTTCAAGGATAGTTGCCAAGAAGAAACCGAGAAAGAGCATATCGCCGATCTCCTCTTGTATTGCGCAAGCATCACCCTGTTCTACCGCCTCAACCAGCTCATAGGATTCTTCAATGGCATTATTTTTTATCGAGTGAAGAGTCTGTTCTCTATCCCACGGGCATTTACGTCGCAGTACCTTGACCAGTTCTATGAGTTTACGAATATCCATTTATTGATTGTCTTTAGGTATTTTCGAACAATGACAGCCGGTTACTGATCAGCATCTTGTGGTTTTTCCTTTGGTTCATCGTGGCTGTGAAAATCTGTGTAAAAATCTTCCTCGAAGTTTAAACAACACAATAATCTACCGCATATTCCAGATATTTTGCTGGGTGAAACATATAGCTTCTGATCCCGCGCCATACGTAAGGAAATGGACTTAAACTCACCCAAGAAAGTCTTGCAGCAGAGATTTCTTCCGCACGGCCCGATACCGCCAAAGAGTTTTGAGTAATCGCGACTGCCTATTTGCTTTATGACAACTCTTTTGTTCAACTTCTGTGATATGTAGCGATGCAATTTTCTGAATTCCAACCTCTTCTGGGCAGTGAAATAGAAAATCAAACGTTCTTCATCAAGCTGGCAATGAGCATATACTGGCTTCATGGCAAACTTGAAATCTTCCACAGCACGCTTCAACTCAAGCAAGCAGAACTCCTCGTATTCCTTCAACTCATTCTTTTTTTCAAAATCCTCATCCGTAGCTTTGCTGATGATCTTACCATAGATATCATTGATTTCCTCTTTTTCGATTTTCATAACTCGACCCAGATCAGTACCTTCTTTGCTCCTTATTACGACTAATTCACTGACTGCATAAGTGACATCACTCTCGCAGGATTCAACTCGGAATGGTGTTATCTCGATATGATAAATCATTTTTCTCTAATCAGGTATACCTTTTCACCTTTTCTTATCATACCTAACTCATCACGTGCCTTTGTCTCAACCAAGTTTCCCCTTCTATATTCACCTATACGATTACGCAATACTTCATCCTTTGCCTTTAGGATCAAGATCTCTTTCTTTAAAGTATTTACTTCGTGTATTGAGCTTATCAGCATATACGCCCTTCGACTAAAATAAAATAAGGGGATAGCCGCAACGAGAAGAAAAACTATCCACCACTTTTTTCTCGATACACGCCTTCTTCTTCTTTTCATTGAATGATAAACGCCATACTATTGACAAACTCGGCATGGAAGTCTTACACGTCCTAGGCGTTACTTTTTCGAAGGGTAATAATAGTAATAACGGTGACGATAATAGTGGCGCGTAATATCAATGCCGTTTAGAACGAATCCAACGATGTTCTCGCCGCTGCGTTCCAATTCCTCTTTTACTTCCAAAACTGCATCACGGTGCGTTTTCCTCGCCATGACTACTACTATGATCCCATCACAGATCCTGCCCAGGACACGCGCGTCGGCAACCCCTAAAGCTGGTGGAGCATCAACAATGATGAATGCAAATTCTTCTTTTAGCTCCTCAATGATCTTACCCATTTTCGAAGACCCGAGCAATTCAGCAGGGTTAGAAGGTATTGTACCGCTGGTAATGAAGAAAAGATTATCAGTTGTGCTTCCGACAATAGACTCTTTTAATTTTAACTTTTCGACAAGGACGTCTGATAAACCATGTTTATTGTCCTTAATAAATTTGGCGAAGTAGCGATGGAACATCGGCCTTCTGAAATCGCAGTCGAGAAGAATAGTCTTATGCCCTTGTTGAGCCAGGGTAATACCAATATTCAAACAGGTTGTCGTTTTACCTTCCTGAGGTAAAGTCGATGTAATCAACAAGGATTTCATCGGCTTTGCTGTAGCAGCAAATGCGATATTGGTCCTCAATATCCTATAGGCTTCAGCTATTTGAGAATGAGGTTTATCAATGGTCGGTAGTCGAGGACGGTCTTTGTCCTTAACCAACGGGATTGTTGCTAATACAGTCAAGCCAGTTAATTCCTCGATCTCTTTAGAGGTCTTTATTGACGTATCCAGATATTCCAGAAGAAAGGCACCACCAACTCCGATCAAGAGCCCCATGAGAAAACCGAGGACGGTATTCTGTTTTGGTTTTGGCTCAACCGGTCTATCCGGGACTGTTGCTATATCAATAATCCTTGCCTTGCTTATTTGCATCGCCTCAGCGATCTTCGACTCCTCAAGTTTACCGAGTAACATTGTGTAGATATCTTCGTTCGCCATTTTCTGACGTTCCAGTTGGGCGAGGTTTACCTCTGCTTTAGGCAGTTGTTTCAAACGACGATTGTGGCGAGCGATTATATTATTCAATGCCTCTTTCCGACTACGAAGAGCAATCGCTTGAGTTTCACTGTTTATTATCTGAGAAATGATTGACTGGAATATCGGATCCTGGATCGATGGACCAACAAGGATGATCTTTTTTGTAGCTTGTCGGAGTTCCTCTTTTGTTCTCTTGATTTCGTTTTCGACCTCACTCAGCTTCTGGGCTTTCTTACTATCCTGCAACAACTCTTGCTTTGTTTCCTCAAGCGTACGTAATCTTTCCTTGAACTTAGCAATGATCGGGCTATTCGATATAGTTGGAAACGACGCCATCATTTTGTAGGCACCATAGGTCGCTTCATCTCTCGATAACTCTTGCTCAAGGCTTTCCATGGAGCTTTCCACCTCACGCAACTCAACAATGGCTTTTTCTCGCTCAACTTCGAACTGGGCAAGCGAAGAAATAATTTCTTTTGCCGATTCATCAAGCAAGAAGATTCCAGTTTTCTCCTTATACTGACGAAGTTCTTCCTCTGCCTTATTCAGTTCTTCCCCAAAAGCCAGGATCTGTGTTTCGATGAATTCCTTGGAGCCCCTAGCAGCTTCTCTGATCGTAGCTAACGAGTAATTGATGTACTCATAAGCCAGCGTGTTAGCGATGTCAGCGGCTACTTCTGGCGA
>JAUWLY010000334.1 GCA_030613445.1 Candidatus Stahliibacteriota bacterium
TTGTCAGTGATGCGCCGTGGATATTTCTTTCTCATGCGGTTGATTCTTACGCGGTCAGTACGGATATCGGTGGTTTCAAAGTAGACCCATTTGGAATTATTAGATTCCGTTATTTATGGACTAAATGATGGAGGCGATGATCGTTTTTCGAATTGGTGACGAACACATTGGCGTCGATATAAGTCAGGTTCGGGAAGTTACCGAATCGCAAACTCCAGTACCTGTACCGCGGTCTCCTGCATTCGTGATCGGTTTGGTGAACATAAAAGGAGAGGTGATACCCGTTATTTCTCTGAAAAAGCGTTTAGGGGTTGGTGGTAAAGAATCTGGTAACTGTCTGCTTATTGTAGAAGATAAAGGAAGGCTTGCAGGTATTGAGGTGGATGAGTTATTTGGTACAAGAAAAGTTATTGATGCGCGTATTAACCGGCGTGCAGAGCTTCTTTCAACAAGAAAAGAAAAGGATTTTTTTCACGGTGTTTACGAAACAGAAGGTAAGCCTATACTCATTTTGAACTTGGGAAAGATATTATCAAAGGAGGATAAATGAGGGTTTTGGTCGTAGACGACGCAATGTTCATGCGTCGTATGCTCAGCGACATTTTAGAAAAAGGTGGACATCTTGTTTGTGGTGAGGCAGCGACTGGTAAAGAGGCTGTAGAACGTTATAAGGAATTTAAACCTGATCTTGTCACAATGGATATTATAATGCCTGATATGAGTGGTATTGAGGCGGTTAAGGAGATAAAGAAACTTGATAGCGAAGCAAAGATTTTGATGGTTTCCGCCATGGGGCAGCAGGCACTCGTTCTTGAAGCAGTACAAGCTGGTGCGCTCGATTATGTTGTTAAGCCTTTTCAGCCATCAAGGGTTCTGGAGTCTATTGAGCGGATTATTGAGAAGTAATATGGAGAGTTATTTAGAACTGTTCATCAACGAATTGGAAGATTACATCAGGCAATTGAATAAACAGTTGCTGATTTTGGAATCGAATAACCGAAATACTCAATCAATAATCGAGGTTTTTCGTATTTTCCACACGATTAAAGGGATGGCCCAGACCATGGGATTTGACGGGATATCTGAGGTTAGTCATTCGATCGAGGATCTGCTAGGTGAGGCAAAAGAAAAGGGTGAAGTACGTCCAAACCTGGTTGATTTTCTTTTTATCGCTGCTGATTTGCTTTCCAGATCTGCCGTGGCTTTGAAAAATAAGGAGGAACTTCCTCCAGTTCGTGATATCCTTGACTTGAAAACGAAACTCAAGAAGGGCGAAACATTAGAGTACTACAAGGAACAGGTAAGTACCAATGGTATTGGCGAGATACGCATCAAGCTGGATAAACTCGATACCCTATTCAATCTTTCAAATGAATTGACTATTACGCGATCCAGGTTGGTGAAAATAAGTCAAGATATCCGAAACACCGACTTACAGGTTATAGTTGATACTGCTTCAAGGCTCATTTCTTCGTTACATGCTGATATTATGCGCTTGAGGATGTTGCCTCTGGCAACAGTGTTTGAATTTTTCCCAAGGTGGTTTCGAGATGAGGCTAAACGACAGGGAAAAGATGTCATTCTTGAGATTGCCGGTGGCGAGATTGAAGTCGATCGTTCAATTATCGATATCCTCAAGGAACCGCTAATGCACTTGATACGCAATGCCCTTGACCACGGGATTGAAGTTTCTGCAGAGCAAGATGGAATGGGTAAGGTTGTGCTCAAAGCGGTGCGCGAGAAAGAAAGAATAAGGATCTCGGTTATTGACAATGGTAAGGGCATTGATTTAGAGAAAATCCGACACAAAGCGGTGAAGCATGGGTTGCTCACTGGTACTGAGGCTCAACACTTGAGCGAGGAAGAATTGTTTCGGCTTTTGACTCATCCTACTTTTACCACAAAAGATGATGTTACTGCAATCTCTGGACGGGGTATTGGATTGGATATCGTGAATTCCACGGCCATCAAACTTGGCGGTAGGCTTCTTATTTCTTCACAGTTTGAACAGGGTTCGTGTTTCACCCTTGAATTACCTTTGAATCTTGCTATTATTCGTGCAATGATTTTTAAACTTGACGGACAGCGGTTTGCATTACCTTTAAGCTACATACAAGAAACATTTTATGCACATGAAGATATGTTCCAGACGGTGTATCACCGTGAACTCTTTCCCCTGCGTAATGGAATACTGCCCTTGGTGAGATTAAGCGACAGATTGGGTTGTGTAGGAAAAAGAGGTAGAAAATCAGTGATTGTTGTTCAAACCCAGGCAAAGCGGCGTGGGTTTGTGATCGATGAGATTATTGATGAGGGGGAGATTGTTGTTAAGAAATTGGACCCTTTGCTTTCGGCTCCTTTCTACTCAGGTTGTTCGATTTATGCTGATGGTTCGCCAATTTTGATATTAGACCCAAGGGGGTTTGGATGATTGATGCAAAGCATTTGACGTTAGAACAGCTCGATGCCTTGAAAGAAGTAGCAAATATAGGGAGTGGTCACGCGGCGACTTCTTTGTCCCAGTTAATGGGCAAGAAAGTAATGGTCCGTGTTCCCAAAATACTTACCGGACCGTTAGAAGATGTCATACTGAAGATTGCCGACCCCAATGATGTAGTGGTTTCTGTTTTACTATACTTTCTTGGCGATTTGACCGGACGGACCTTGCTAATTTATCCTTTTGAAGATGCTCAGGAGATCACATCTCTCTTGATGCCCACGGTGCAAGATAATTCAGAAGAGGTTCAGGAATCACTGCTAAAGGAGGTATCGAATATTCTCTCATGTTCCTACATGAACGCATTAGGAGAACTCCTAGGGCTTTTGATTCTGCCGTCGGTACCTGGTATGATTGTAGACATGGTTGGGGCCGTGCTTTCTAGTGTCGTAATTGAATTTGGATGCGAAAAGGACTATATTTTCTGTGTCGAAACAGAATTTGATTTTGGTGAGATAGATAGACCGCTCAGTACGTTTTTCCTTCTTTTACCAGATACCGCCAGTTTGGAGTTGATATTGAGGAAACTGAACTTAGCAAAATGATATCACAAGAAGAATTTAAGATACTAAAGAGCTTTGCCGAACGAATACCCGATGATGATCCAGGTGCGCACAATAATCTGGCAATCGTTTA
>JAUWLY010000074.1 GCA_030613445.1 Candidatus Stahliibacteriota bacterium
ATACCAGTAGAAGTCATGGAATGCTCTTGATGCTATATATGACCAAGGGGCTATCGGTGATCGCAAAAGGAGGTGTTCAAATGGTTTCAACTTGACCCAATATATAGCTTTTTGACCGCGGGATGCAAAGGTGTCTTTGCATTTAAAATGGAAATCAACCTTACTTATATCTTCGCCTTTTATTGAAATATCCTGAGGATTTGCAGTACCAAGACCATTTTCCTGAGCCAGGTACAGGAATTTCAATGATAAAGGATCAAACCCCATCATTTTTGCCGCAATGGCGTCAATGGCGACCGGATCGCCGCTCGCCAGTAAATAGTTCTTTATTTGCGGTTCCATGATTCGTGGTCCAGCTCCATTGCCGGCGATTGTACCGTCAGTTAAGCAGAAGATGCCAGGGTGAATTTCTTTTTGAATTTGCAGAAGATCAACCAGGGTTTCATGGATGAGAGAGTGTGTCCAGTGCCTATTATCATTGAGCAGGCCACCAAACGCGTTTTTCATAGCACCGGTAATAGTTGTGAAGACATGAGTCTTCAAGGTTGGCAAGTGGATAGCATTCTTGCCGATGAACATCTTTGGGATATCGATGCGACCACCAAAAATTTTGTCGAGAACGAGCATTTTAGATTTTGGTTTGTAGTTTATCCATTCAGTTTTTGGTTCGTACAGATGGACGAATTTCATTCTGTGTTTTTGCATTACCGAATTGAGGTGATTATTCTCAGCACCAAGCGTCGGATTGATCACGACCGTACGATTCTGCGCCGGTATTAAATCAGAATACCCTCTTTTTTTCAATGATGCTGCTACACCGTCGAGTTGCCATGGCGTTGTTGAACAGGCCGGGAAATAGAAATGCCAGGAGATATTTATTTTGAGTATTGTTGGGGTGCGAGCCTTGAGAAAATTATCAACCCGTGCCAGGCTCAATGCGCGATCAATGTCTTCAAGCACGCTGGATGGTTTGGTTTTAACAACCGCGACTAATGATTTCATTGTTCTCCGAATTATAGCGGAGACGTTTGCTAAGTCAAGGAGTAGAGCGCAAGGCGTAGGGCGTAAAGCGTAGAGCGTATGGCGTAGAACCCTGTAGTTGTCTGATTTATCAGACATGAATTCCATCCCGCACTTTTGGCAAAAGTGCGTGGATCCCTTCCAGCGTCAGCTCCTTTCCACCCCACACCTTTACTTACGTATTTTCTTATGGGGAAGACAATTTGCGCTATGTACACTGGTTAAGCGCTTGGTTATCATTAGACAAACTAAAAAAGGTGTGGGGTCTCTTCCAATAACTCAATTACTTAATAACCTAGTTACTGCTTTTCTTAATAACACTTTGTGTATTAAACGCTTTAAACGCTCTTAACGGACTAAACGATCTAAACGTCTTTTAGTTACTGAATAACTTATCGAAGATCTCGTCGAAGATATCGAGGGTAGCGAGATGAATGTAGATGAGAGAATAACTTAATTACTCAATAACTGTTTCTCTCAATAACTGCTCTACTCTTTACGCCTTACTCTCCGTTACACCGTTACTCCGATACTGCCTATTTGGTTCTTTTTGTGTAGTCGCCCGATTCATCGGGCATTGTCTGATAAATCAGACCACTACAGCGCTTTACGCCCTACTCCTTACTCCCTACGCTTTAGTTTTTACTGTTTTTACAACGAGCAAGAGCGTTGCGATAAGCAAAGACAATATCGGTACAATATTGCCAATGTATCGAAATACTGTTTTGTCTTGTCCCATTGACACCTGCTCAACCATGAAGCTTTGTGTGAAGAGTGTGCTTTCCTTTAATACCCTGCCATACTCGTCAACAATCATAGATATGCCTGTGTTTGCACATCTGACAAGGGGAACACCATTCTCCACCGTGCGCAGAATTGCCATATCATTGTGCTGCTGGGGTCCGGATATTTTCCCGAACCAACCATCATTTGTGATATTAATGAGCAGGCGAGCACCGTCATTTACAAATGTACGTGAAAGTTCTGGAAATATTGATTCAAAACAGATAAGGCATGAGAACTTCAAGCGTCCAGTTCTAAATATCGTGAACCGGGTACCGGCTGTGTAATCACCGCCGCCAACATCGATTTTTTTCAACAAGGGAATGTGCTGGTCAAAAGGTATGTGTTCGCCAAAGGGCACGAGGTGGAGTTTTCTATATTCCTGGGTAATACCTTTTCTTGGTTCAATGAGTACTGCGCCGTTATAGATTTCACGGTCTTTGCGATTATAGATCGGTGTGCCTGTGAATATGGGAGAGTTTATGCTTTGCGATAGTGCATAGATACGTTTTTGATAAACGCCGGGAAACATAAGAAAGATCGGTGTTGCTGTCTCCGGCCATATTACGAGATCGGCTGATCGATCAAACCTATTCAAGGCTGCCTCATTACATTGTTCTGATAAGTAGATGAGGCGGTCAAATGTGATTTCGCGCATTGCTTTGGTAAATTTCAAATTAGGGTCGATATTTGGTTGGACAATACCGATCAATATCGGCTCATCAGCTGCATGGTTCATTCTTATTGCTCCGAATACAAGGGGGAGAGTAAAGGCAATGATAAAGGCAACTGCATACTTCGGATTCTTTGATTTTATTAGTTTAAAGATTATTATATTGATCAGGATAATCCAGCTGGATAGCCCGTACACGCCGTAAAGCGAAGCTTGTTGAATGAATAATGGGTAACGGGCTTGTGAATAGCCAAAAGTAAGCCAAGGGAAACCTAGCTCACCAGTACCGCGGATAAATTCCAGCCCGCAAAGGATCAAAGGCAATGACCAAATGCCAATTTTGTTCATAAAGAGAAAGCCAACCCCGTAGTAAACGCCTAAGTAGAGGAATAATAGAACTAAACCAAAGAGCATGAGTATTTTTATATTGGTTTCAATCTGCAGAAAAACAAACCAGAACAAAGAGAATAAGGAAAATAAGAACCCGAATATGGTCCCTAATTTGAATGCAACAAATGGCCGCACTTCAGCCACAGCAAAGAGGAGTGGAATTAGACCGATCCAGGCGAGAAAATGCAGACCCAAGGGGTGAAAAGATAGCGACATTAGTATAGCAGAGAAAATGGTCAAAAACAATTTGTTACGAATTACATTAGTGAGTTGGAAGTGAACAATAGGCAAAGGTAATAGTCCTCCGTTATATGTTTTTGGGCAGCGCAGCTCGTATGGTCTGACGGCGTCGTTGTATGGCAAGAGAATAACGACGAACGAATAACGATACGGGCAGCAATGCCGTATAACCAGAGATGATTAACATCTTCATATCTTTATCAATTTCTGCTGTTGAGCAGATGCATAAAAGGCTTCAGATATCTTTGCTATAAGCAAACCATCTTCGCAAGTAATGGGTGGTGTTTGATTCTTCGTAAGGAAATCCAGAAAATTCTTCACCTGGAGTTCATACGATTCACGGTAGAGGTTGGTGGGTTTCTGCGCTGGTGTAACATTGTACAATTCATTGTGAAGTTCTTTCTGTATTTTCAGAGGATTGAGTAATGCAGCACCTTTTTTGCCGAACACATTGCAATAGAGAAAATCGTCTTCAAATAGTAATGACCAGCTTACTTCAATAGTGAGTAGCGTGCCATCAGTGAAGTTGATGATACACATTGCAGTGTCTTCGATTTCAGCCTCAGGTTCCCGTTTGTGAATTGAGGCAAATATTGATACTACTTTTTTGTTCTTTAGCAGATAAAGTCCAATATCCAGTAAATTGGTCCCCAAACTCAAGAAAGCACCACCTCCGCTTTTGAGTTTTTCTAAACGCCAGGGGCTCAATATCCAGTCTTTACGACCGATCAACCAACCTGATTTTATGTAATAAATATCACCTAACTCACCTTCTTTGATGAAATCTTTCACGGTTTGCACGTCTGACCTTAAGCGATTGCTGGTTGCTACAGCCAGTTTTCTCCCTGATGATTTGGCAGTTTTTACCATTTCCGTAGCTTCCTCAAGATTTATCGCCATTGGGTTTTCACAAAAGACATGCTTGCCGTATCGAAGCGCCGCGATTGCCATTGGCCCATGGAGATAATTTGGCGTGCTGATGATCAATGCATCGATTTGTTTATCTTCAATGATTTTCTGGAAATCTTGGTATCTATTGGGTATTTTATATTTGGTGCAGAGATGGTCGATTATTCTGATATCAGAATCACATAGTGCAACCAGGGTACAAGCCGGATTTTTTTTGAAAAGAGGTATATGAGCGATCTGCGCGTGGGTACCACAACCCACAATACCGACCTTAACCCTATCGTTCATGTTCCAAAGTACAGTGTGAACTCATAGGGGTGTGGTCTGATGTGGATTTCCTCAAACTGCTTGGTTTTCACTTCAATCCAGCTATCAATGAGGTCTTTTGAGAAGACGCCACCTTGGAGCAGGAAATTGTGGTCTCTTTTTAATGCATTGATTGCTTCATAGACATTAGTCGGTAATTTCTTTCGTTTGTCAACTTCAAAACGATTTTTTATACCGTCGATGCCCGCAAGGAGTATCGCGGCAAGGGCAAGATAAGGATTGGCAGTAGCGTCTGGGATACGATATTCAATCTCCATCATTTTCTTGTTTTTCAAGTACTTGGGTAGGCGGATTGCTGTTTTCCTGTTACCTACAGCAAAATCAGTATAGGTTGGTGCCTCAAAACCGGGGATGAGTCTCTTGTAAGAATTCGTACTCGGGTTAGTCAAGGCACAGAGAGCGCGGGAATGGTGGAGGATACCTGCGATATAATGGAGACATAATGTGGACAAGTGTTTTTCCCTCTTGGCGTGATAGAAAAGCGAACCTTTCCTGCTGCCCAAATACTGATGTAGATGGAGTCCACTTCCCGGTTCAGCGAATAGTGGTTTGGGCATAAAAGATACGTATTTCCTCTGCTGTCGGCTCAAACACTTGAAGACATATTTGGCAAGGAATATATTGTCAGCGGCTTGGCACAGTGGTGCAAAGAGCAATTCAATCTCCATTTGTCCTTTTGCCCCAGTCTCTGGGTGGTGGTATTTAGTTCTGATATTACAGAGTGACAGGGTGGTGGTTAAAGCATTCCGGAAATCTGCAAAGCGATCTTCAGGTTGTCCAATATGATAACCGCCTTTAGCTCTTACTGGATAGGATGGTTGGTCTTGGTCACCCGATTCTACACGGTAGTAACTGTAGCCTGGTCCCTCACCAAAACTGCAATTGTCAAAGATGTAAAACTCCAGCTCAGGTTGGAAAAAAGCCTCGGTCTTAAATTCTTTCTTTAAATATTCAACCGCCTTTTTAGCGATGTACCGGGTGTCTCTGTGAAACGGTTGTAAAGTGTCGGGTGTGTATACACTGGACAAAAAAGAGGCGGTCTTTTCTTTGAAGAATGGGTCAAAGAAAAGGGTAGTTAAATCGGGGAACAATAACATGTCGCCTTTTTCTACGTCTTTATAGCCAGGCAAACTAGATCCGTCAGCGCCAACGCCTTCGTGGACAATGGTTTCAAAACGTTCAATCGGTACGGTGATATGATGCATTGCACCGGTCAAAGATGCATATTTTAGATCAACAAACTTAATCGCCGCGGCTTTAAGTTTGCCTTTTAATTCTTTTATGTATGCACGTTTCAATATAAAAAATTATAAACAAAAATTGATTCATGTCAATTGTCGTTTCCAAAGAATGCCGAGGACATCTGCAAAACTCCGAGCCAAAGAATTCTTGACTTCCATCTGTTTCTAATTATAGTTAAATGAAGGAGGTTCCATATGGCAATGACAAAGGCGAAATATATTTGGATGGATGGTAAGTTCGTTGCTTGGGAAGACGCAAAGATCCATATACTATCCCACGCAATTCATTACGGCAGCGGAGTCTTTGAAGGTTTGAGATGCTACAAGACACCCAAGGGTCGGGTTATTTTCAGGTTAAACGAACATACCGAGAGGTTAAAGAATTCCGCAAAGATATACCGTATGGAAATCCCTTACACAAACGAAGAATTGAACGGAGTGATAATTGAATTGCTCAAGAAAAACAATCTTGAAGATGCTTATATAAGACCACTTGCGTACCGCGGTTATGCAGAACTCGGGGTCAATCCTCTTAACTGTCCGGTATGTGTTAGCATAGCGACATTGCAGTGGGGTAAGTATCTCGGTAAAGAAGCTTTGGAAAATGGCGTCGATGTAATGTTTTCCACGTGGAATAGAATGGCACCCAATACATTTCCGGCTATGGCTAAATGCTGTGCCAATTACATGAATTCACAATTGATAAAAATGGAAGCGATAACTCTTGGCTTTGTTGAAGGTATTGCTTTAGATACTTCTGGTTATGTGAGTGAAGGTTCAGGCGAGAATATCTTTGCCATTGTAGACGGTGTTATCCATACTCCACCATTACATGCAAGTATCCTTCCAGGGATAACGCGTCATACCGTAATGATGCTTGCTCGGGAAATGGGCATTGAGGTGATCGAAGAAATGTTAGTAAGAGAATACCTGTATATAGCTGATGAGGTGTTCTTTACTGGTTCTGCAGCTGAGGTGACGCCGATAAGATCAATAGACAAGATCACAATTGGAAAAGGAAAATGTGGACCGATCACCAAAAAGCTCCAGGATGCATTTTTTGATGTAATTATGGGTAGAAAAGAAGATAAGCACGGTTGGCTCACCAAGGTTGGTTAGATGGTTGAATAGTCAAATAGTTGAATGGTCGAATAGTTAAATGAATAAATGAAGAAACAAACTGCGTTCAGTAATTATCATAGCGATCTTCTTTTTAATCACTGTAATCGAATAATCCATGATGAATTATGAAGATCGGTATCGGAGCTGATCATCGCGGCGTTGTACTCAAAGCAAAGATCATAGAGTTCTTGCAGAGTTTGGGCTACCAAGTCATTGATCATGGAACAGATTCTGAAGTTTCAGTAGATTATCCCGATATTGGTTTCCGTCTTGCTTGTGATTTAGTGGAAAGAAAAATGCGTTTTGGTATCCTCATATGCTATACGGGTCAAGGTCTGGCCATGACAGCAAACAAAGTGCGCGGTATTAGAGCCGCGATTTGCACGAGACCTGAAGTTGCTGCATTAACGCGCGCCCATAATGATGCCAATATTTTGGTTTTGCCAGCGGGTTTTGTCAGATTTGACAAGAAGATGAAGGAGACAATCAAGACTTTCATTGATACGAAATTCGAAGGCGGTCGGCACCTCCGTCGTATCAGACTCATCGAGAAATATGAAAGCGATCATCAGAAATGAAGTTAAGAAGTTCCGAGTGTTATGAAGATAGTTCCCATTGCATTTGATTCGTTGGGTGTGCGCAGTATGGCAACCTATGTGGAAACGAATGATGTTAAGATTGTCATTGACCCTGGTGTATCTGTTTCTCCAGACCGCTACTCGCTGCCACCGCATCGAATGGAATTAGACCGTCGGCGTGAAATGCTGGCTGCAGTCGAGCGCTGGACCAGTTTTGCCGATATTGTGATTATCACGCACTACCATTTTGATCACCATAACCCTGATGATGAGGGTTTATACAAAGGAAAAGAGGTTTTCCTGAAACATCCTAGAGAGTTGATTAATCAAAGCCAGAAAGAACGCGCTCAAGCATTGCTTGCGATGATCGAACCATGTGCGAAAGAAATCAATATCGCCGATGGCAAGGACTTTGAATTTGGTGGAACAAAAATTGTTTTCTCAAAACCGGTATTCCACGGCTTCTCATCGCGACTCGGCTATGTCATAGAGGTTTTTATTACTGACAAAGATAAATTCCTCTTCACGTCTGATGTACAGGGTTTATTAGATGAGTCGGCGATTGATTTTATTATAGATAAGGCACCTGATACAATCATCCTCGATGGACCAGCAACCTATCTGCTTGGTTCATACTATAAAAAGAGTCATATCTTGCAGTCGATTCAGAACATGAAACGAATTGTTAAGCAAACACCAGTGAAGGACCTTATCATTGACCACCATCTATTGCGCGATCCAAACTGGGCTGATTATATTAGCGAACTTCATGAATTGAGAAGGAATGTCAAGATTTGTTCAGCGGCTGGTTATTTAGGTAAACAAGAAGATATCCTCGAAGCAAGGAGAAAAGAGCTGTACCAGGGTTCAACTTGTGGGTAAGTATGCGAAAACAATGTGGATAAATACGGAAAAGTTGTGGATAAATGCTAGACCCTTGAATTTCAAGCGTTTTGGCGGTTTATTAATAAACCGCTTTACGAGTTATCCACAACCTGCTAATAACTAGGACAAATGAAAAGAAGTGATATTTCACAAATAAATGACCTTAAGCAGGTTCATAAGGATATATGTGCAGAGATTAGCAAGGCGATAATCGGGCAGGCGTTTGTAATCGAGCAGGTCCTGATCACGTTATTCTGTGATGGACATGCTTTGATAATTGGTGTTCCTGGACTTGCCAAGACAATGCTTGTCAACACGATTGCCAGTATCCTTGATTTGTCTTCCAATCGAATTCAGTTCACACCCGATCTTATGCCTGCAGATATAACTGGAACCGAGGTGATTGAAGAGGATCTAACTACGGGCAAGAGGAGTTTTAGATTTGTTCATGGTCCGATATTTGCTAATATAATTCTTGCTGATGAGATTAACCGGGCACCTCCAAAGACTCAATCAGCTTTGCTCCAGGCAATGCAGGAGTATCAGGTTACCTATGCAGGTCATACGTACAAACTGCCACGACCATTTTTTGTCTTGGCTACTCAGAACCCGATCGAACAAGAAGGTACATATCCGTTACCTGAAGCACAGCTTGACCGGTTTATGTTCACGATAAATATTGACTACCCGAGCTCTAAAGAAGAGGTCGAAATAATTAAAACAACAACCTCAGCATATGAGGCTAAATTGGAGAAAGTCATTGACGCGACCAAACTGAGATCCTTACAGGGATTGGTTCGGAAGATGCCAGTGGCTGATGACGTCATAGAGCGATCCATAAAACTCGTCAGTATGACCAGACCAAGGCAGGAGTCGAGTCCTGATATAGTAAAGAAATATGTAGGTTGGGGAGCCGGTCCAAGGGCATCCCAGTATCTCATCCTTGGCGCCAAGGCAAAGGCCGCGCTTGACGGTCGATACTCCCCGAGCTTTGAAGATGTTAGGTATGTTGCCCATCCAGTCATGCGGCACCGTATACTTACCAATTTCGCCGCAGAAGCTGAAGATATAAGATCCGACGATATTGTTAATGAGTTGTTAAAGTTGGTGTAGTCATCCGATTTATCGGATAGGGTAATGGTTTAAGGCCCGATGAATCGGGCAACTACAGGTGTGTGTTTGTAGTCATCCGATTTATCGGATAGGGTAATGGTTAAGGCCCGATGAATCGGGCAACTACAGGTGTGTGTTTGTGGTCATCCGGTTTATCAGGCCAAGGTAGGTAAGAAGCTTTGTAGTTGCCTGATTTATCGGGCAGGGTAATAGAGGGTCAATCTTGTAGTCGCCTGATCCTTCAACTGCGTTCAGGACAGGTTTATCAGGCCAAAGTAGGTAGGAGGTTTTGTAGTTGCCTGATCCTTCAACTGCGTTCAGGACAGGTTTATCAGGCCAGTGTATGTAGGAGGTTTTGTAGTTGCCTGATTTATCAGGCTATTGTAGATATCATGAAAAGAAAAAAAGAACTCCGTTTGAAGAACTATGACTATACAACAGATGGTTATTATTTTGTCACAGTATGTACCTATTATAACAGACCATACATTGTTGGAAAAAACAGAGATGTAGTCGCTCGATTCATCGAGCACCTGTCTGTCAAAATAAAAGGAGTCAGTGTAGATTTCTATATTTTGATGCCGACACATATTCATTTGATATTGAGCTTGGTACAGTGTGAATTGAAATTAGGAGAGCTTGTCAGGCGATTGAAAGCCGTGACTAGCAAAGAATCGGGCATCAAGCTTTGGCAGCCAAATTATTATGAACACATTATCAGGAATGAAACGGTGTTGAGCCGAATACGCAAATATATAGTAAACAATCCATTGGCAGAAAAAATAGAATTCACCCAGTTTTATAAATGAATGGCCCGATGAATCGGGCAACTACAGGGGAAGAATGGTCTGATAAATCAGACAACTACAGGTGTGGGTTTGTAGTCATCCGATTTATCGGAAAGGGTAATGGTTAAGGCCCAATGGATTGGGCAACTACAGGTCGGGTTAGTTTTATTTGTAGTCATCCGATTTATCGGAAAGGGTAATGGTTAAGGCCCAATG
>JAUWLY010000279.1 GCA_030613445.1 Candidatus Stahliibacteriota bacterium
GTAGCCTGATTTATCAGGCAGCCCAATTCACCCCGTTAGATAACTGTCTCCGTCGAAACTCCGCACTATTAAAACCACCATGTATCTAACGGGGTAAATTGGGCAACTACATTATTTTATACCATTTCTGGCAATTTGGCCACACTGTTTTTACCATTTTTTAGAATAGCTTACCTATTACAAAATAAAACTCTGTGTAATCAGTGAATATTCAGTGTATTCTCAGATTGACCCCAACCCCAAATTGATTCACCGTATACTTAGTGCCTTCATTATCACCAAAGACCCAATTGCCCTCAGGCATTATTGTGAAATTATTCCCAAAAGACAGACCAATACCGTGCCCATACTGAAATATGTGGCGTGCTTCACGCGTCGAGTGCTCTTGACGGTCCTTCGGGTGTATAGAATAAATTATTCTAGGCGCATAGTAGACCCTAATGTTTTCAAAAATCCGCTTGCTCAAAATTAATGTTGGATAGAAATCAAAAACATAATCGGTAATAAAACCAATCCGTGTGCCCTTCATATAGCCGAAACCAATTTTAACTGCTGCATCGATAACCCCTGTACAGAATTTGTATTTACCCGCAATGACACCCGCGGTTGGCGAAGAAAATTTAATTTCAAACTCGGCATCCCTGAATACACCAAGTTTGGCAAATATGTCAAACCTTCGAGTATCGTAGGCAGTTGAATCACTTGTATCGCTGTAAAGTGCGAAGTTATCGATCGCGAAACCCAACGAATACTCACCCGGTCTATGTACCTCAGCGATCTCATAAGTGCAATACGACTGCGACCACTCAAGAGGAAGATGCTGACAAAATAAATAACTGGCTGATAATATAATGATAACAGGTATTATCTTAATCATTCATGGATTATACTGTAACTAATATGGACGTCAACATCTATATGCCATTCGCTATATGCTATCTGCCATAAGCCATTCGCCCTACGCCCTACTCCCTTTAATGTGCCCCTTCTTTTTTGAGTACCGTGAGCACGGTTTTTAAAAAAATCTTGAGGTCAAGTCTCAATGACATATTATTTATGTACCGCAGGTCATATTCAAGTTTACGCTTAACGTGTTCGACCGACACATCATAGGCATGTTGGACTTGCGCCAAACCAGTAATGCCTGGATGAACCGTCAATCTCAAAGTGTATAATGGAATAACCTCTCTTAGCTGTTCAACAAATGCCGGTCTTTCAGGACGGGGACCAACAAAGCTCATATCTCCTCTAAGAACATTAAGCAATTGAGGTAATTCATCTATTCTCAAAGGCCTTAATATCCGCCCCAGTCTAGTGATTCTTTGGTCATTCTTCTCAGCCCATACCGGTCCAGTGTGTTTCTCGGCGTCGCTGATCATGGAACGAAACTTGTACAGAATAAACTCCTTACCACGGAACCCCGACCTTTTTTGTTCATAAAAAATAGGACCTTTGGAATCGATTCTTATGAGCAAGGCAACCAACATCAAGAACGGTGCTAAAATAAACAACGCACTTAATGAAAGAACAATATCCACTACCCTTTTCAAAAACTGATCCCATGTTGACAGAGGATGGAAGATAATCTTCAAGAATGGTGAATCAGGTATTTTTTGCACAAGGAAATAGTGATAGATTACTGGGTAGAGTTTTGGTGAAATGAATATTTCGTATTTTGTATTGGCAAGTCTGGATATTACGCTCAAAATATTCTTCTTGTTGCTGCCATTGCTTTCAATGATTACACCTTCAACATTATCGTAGTTCAAAACAGCTTCTTGAATAGTCGTATTTACATTATCAAGTTTTATTTTCTTAACCACATTAAAGTGATTATAGTTACCAAGGGAATCGCCATTCTGGAAGATCAGAACTTTTTCAGGAAGCGCCTTTATATATTCTCCGATCAAACCACGCCAGAGAAACCGCCAAATCAGAATTGATGGAAGCATCACCAAATAAGACGGTACGAATCCCTGCGCCTTCATGAAATCGATGTTGAGCAAATATGCCAAACCAAAGATTATTAATAATCCTATACAAATAACCTTAAACAGCTTGAAGAGTTCATTCATTATCTGAATTTTGTGGCGGGATTCGTATAGATCAAAGGTTTGGAAAAGAAAAAGCCAGAAGATCACTACGATCAAACTGCCCAGCAGCGAGTGCCAGCTGGTCAATGAAGCATTGATCGCCGACGCCTTCCAGCTGATGAAATAGATCGCGGATAAAACTGCGGCATCACCAAAAAGTGTGAAGATTAATTCATTTCGACGGGACATCAAACATCGTAAGTGTCGTTAAAAACCTCCTCGAGCACCTATAATTATATGCTGTATTGGAAACCTGTCAAGAGTGAATCCTACTCGTAACTATTCAAAACTTGATGGACTAATGTAGTCGCACGATTCATCGTGCAAAATGTCTTGAAATTTAAAGCAAATATGCGTCCCTTCAATAAATTCAGGACAGGCATAAATGTCGCAACTACAAGTTTCCACCGAAAATTGAACAGTTACTTCTTGGGAAGTAGGAAGATAAGAAAATAGGAAAAGAAGGAAGTTAGAAAGATATGAATTGACTTTTACATATTATTTTCTATAATTAATTATGCGCATTGACCTTCTTTTCAAGAATATGTTGATCTTCAAGAAAAGAAACGAGGCAAAAGAGATGTGTCTTAGTCATTTAATAAAGGTCAACGGTCAATACACAAAACCTTCAAGGAAAATCCATGAAGGTGATATCATAGAAATTGAAACACCTCAAGGTATACGTAAAATAAGAATACTCCAGATACCAAAAGGCAATATACACAAACAAAACAAAGATATGTACTATGAAGAAATCCAGGGATGAAAATAGCCATTACACTCGGTGATCCAGCAGGCATTGGTCCAGAAATAATTCTTAAAAGCATCCCTCAATCACGGTATCGAAAAGATATCCAGATATTCGGAAACAAACAAATACTCAAGAAAACTGCCCTGGACATAGCGGGGTCAGACAAATACAGGATTATCAGTAATATGATCTGTGATTGCACAGATCTTGTACAATTCAAATATGGAAACCCAACCATCAAGACTGGACGAGTTGCAATGCAGTCACTGGACCGTGCACTAGACAGCAAACCTGATATACTCATAACCCCACCAATAGTAAAAGATGTGATCCGACAGTTTATCCCTGAGTTTACCGGTCACACTGAATACCTTGCCGGTTTTTTCAAAACCAAGGAATTCGCCATGATCGGTGTGTGGCGCAGCAAGAGGATCATGCTTATGACGACCCACCTGCCATTGCGTCATGTCTTTAAAAAAATCACGCCCAAGGCAGTTTTGTGCAAAATTATCCTCCTTGAACGCGGACTGAAACAATATTTTGGTGTTCTACACCCCCATATTGGCGTCAGCTCACTCAATCCTCACGCGCACGAATTCAGCCTCGGTGAAGATGAAAAGATAGAACAAGCGGTGAAAGCAGCGCAGAAAATGCATATTAATTGCCATGGCCCGTACCCGGCTGATTCCCTTTTTAATCGAAAATTTGACGGGTTTCTAAGCATATTTCATGATCAGGCAATGATTTATTTGAAATCAAAGAAAGACGGCTTGAATTTCACTCTCGGTTTACCTATAATACGTCTGTCACCATTATATGGCGCAGCATTGGATATCGCTGGAGAAAATCGCGCCCAAGCGTCAGGGCTATTTGCAGCGATCAGATGTGGTGTTAGGCTATACAAAAATGTGAGGAGATATGAAAGAAAATGCAAAAACATCGGTAAGCAGATTCACTTATAAATTAGTTCTCGCCTTTACAATTATGTTAGCGGTATTTTGCTCACGAAAAGACGAATTGCAAAAAGGGATTAAGGCAATTGAAAAAGGCGACTATGCAGCAGCGGTCAAATCTTTGCAGTCCGCATTGAAAACCGATTCATTAAACCCTGAAGTACATTTTAGTTTGAGCCTTAGCTACGCACACCTCGATTCAGTCCAAAGATCCTTTATGCACTATCTGAAGCTAGTTGAACTCGATACGACCTCAAGTTTTAAGAACGATGTACCACTACGAGAAATGCTGGCAACCTTTCTGAAAATAGCCCCTTACTCATGTAAAGCGAAACCGATGAAGAGGATGAACAAGTTCAATGGTGCCCTTAGCCCAGACGGTAAAACAATCGCCGTCGCTGCCGCAAAAAGGGACAGAGCA
>JAUWLY010000268.1 GCA_030613445.1 Candidatus Stahliibacteriota bacterium
AAAGGTGGTGCGCAAGAAAAAGAAAGCAACCAAGAAAACAACGAAAAAGAAGGCGAAAAAAGCAATCAGGAAAAAGACTAAGCCAAAACGCAAAAAGCGGAGATAGCTTATGACAATCGATCGGATATTCCGAACTGTAAACAAGGAAAAAATTCAGTTTATCGACCTCTGGTTTTCCGATATCTTGGGTTCGGTGAAAAATGTCACGATCCCGGTTCGCGAAATACGCAAAGCTCTAAAAGAAGGTATCTGGTTTGATGGTTCGTCAGTTGAAGGGTTTGGCAGAATTTTCGAGAGCGACATGTATCTCAAACCAGACCCGGCAACCTTTGCGGTCATTCCATGGAAAGAGGAACGAACCGCACGCTTCATTTGCGACGTCTATGCACCGGACCATAAACCTGCACCGGTCGACCCGCGGGGTATACTAAAGAGCAACCTTAAGCTGCTAAAACGGAGAGGCATGGAGTATTATATCGGCGCCGAGCTCGAATTTTATCTTTTCCGTCGCGATAATGACAAGGTACTACCACTACCCCATGATCAGGTTGGCTATTTTGACTTGGGTGGTGACCTGGCTCTGCGCATAAGAAAAAAGATGTGCGAACGGCTCCAGGATTTTGGTATTGGATTTGAAGCTGGTCATCATGAAGTCGGCCGCGGTCAACACGAGATCGATCTTCCTTACACTGATGCGCTTGGATTAGCAGATAATATCCTGACCGCTCGTATGATAATCAAAAAAGTGGCTGAAGAATATTATTTGCATGCGACATTCATGCCAAAACCGATATTCGGCGCTGCAGGAAATGGTATGCATATACATCAAAGCATCTATAAAAAGAAGAAAAATTTATTTAGCAATCCGAAAGACAACTATGGTCTGAGCAAACTTGCATACAATTACCTTGCCGGCCTGCTCAAGTATATCAAAGAGATATGCGCTATAACATCGCCGCTTGTGAATTCATACAAACGACTTGTTTCTGGCTTTGAGGCTCCCGTGTATATTTGTTGGGGCAGAATGAACCGTTCGGCTTTAATACGGGTGCCCCGCATAAGCCGGAAAAACTACGACAGCACACGGATTGAACTACGGTCCTGTGACCCCTCAGCAAACCCCTATTTGCTATTTGCCTCTGTACTCAGAGCTGGAATTGACGGCATGCAGCGCAATCTGAAACCACCAAAGCCCATTGAAGAAAATGTCTACAGAATTAAATCTAATGTCCTCAAGTCCAAAGGAATTGACTTACTGCCTCGCTCCCTTTGGGAAGCACTCCAGTATTTTCATCGCGGTAAAATGGCAAAAAGTGCACTTGGTGATATCTTGTTCCAGCGTTACTATGATATTAAAATGAAGGAATGGGAAGAGTATTCGACCCAGGTGTCAAAGTGGGAACATGATAAGTATCTAGAATTGTATTGATCAATACAATTCTTCGATTACGGTGATAAAGAACAGATTACAATGATTACTCTATAGTAATATTTACTCTTCATCCCCTCCCCGTCGAAGGGGGAGGATAAAGGTGGGGGTGAAATTCAGAAATCTCTGATTACCCCATATGTTTGACAACTTACGGGGCCTCTCGTTACACTCGAGATCTTCGACAGGCGGCGATAAACAGATAGATTATCCCGATTCTACATCTACTATTTGCATTAAGGAATTGGGATTCTCGCTTCGCGGAACACAGATTACTCTATAGTAATATTTACTTTTCGAGTAAGTCCGCCACACTTTGTGGCGGACGCATCGAGAAAATTACCTCTTTTTTTCCTCTCCCTTAAAGGAAGAACACAACCCTCAAAATTCCTTACCGAATCTATTATACGATACAATTTCTTCAAGTTTCTTGCGCGGTCCAGACGCGATACCTCCTATCCCTTGTTCAGTCGACTCATCAGCTGGATAACCCAATGCCAGGAGCACGGCGATATTATACCGGTTGGGTATACCGAGTAACTTCTTCAACTTCTTGTGATGAAACCATCCAATAAAACAAGAACCAATACCAAGTGCCGTAGCTGCCAAGCAAATATGGGTCATGGCAATAGAGATATCGACAAGATGATTCTCGTGATCAAAGAGTTGCGCGATATAATGGGTCATTGCCTTGGTATAACACCCAGCAATAATCATAGGAGCATCTCTTAGCCATTTGACAATAAATTTGTCGCCCATTGCGACCTGCTTAGGTATTTGCTCGACGATCGATTTGTCATCAATGACTACAAAATGCCATGCTTGACGATTACTCGAAGACGGCGCAATCCGTGCCGTTTCTAAAATCTGAAGTATCTTTTCCCGCTCAATTTTTCGAGGCGCAAACTTACGTACACTCCTTCGCCTTTTCACTACCTCAAAGATATCCATCAGACTCTTCCACCTCCTCAATCTCCTGTATCTTGCGATGACTCAAATCGCTAATCATACCAACTATTTATCATACTATCTATCACCACGTGTTTCAATACCGCAACTCTCGTAATTACGAGAGTACGAGACTACCATTTTGTACCCCTCATAGTATCCACAAAACTTTCGATATTCTTCAGGATTTTTACGAGAGTTTGATGCTTAAGGAAATATATTTTTCTGTTACTTGCTGTGGTATAGCGGACTAAATTGATCTGGCGCATGTGACGCAAAGTCGCAGAAGTTGTTTTTAAAGACAAACCAAGATCCTTGGCAAGTTCAGTCGGTGTTTTTTTGGATTCTTCAAGTAGTCTGAGAATCTGATATGCTGTTGGATTACCGAGCACACGACAAAAGCGCGATGCCCGGTAGTGAGTTTCTAGCATTTTTCTTCTAGACATAGTGCATTATAGCTTCATTGTCTATTTTGCGAATCTCCTAGTCTGGTAATTACGAGAGTACGAGCCTAATATTGTATCGAACCTGTATTTTTTCAACAGGCTCGGAAATATACCTTGACTTTCGTGCAACACTAAATAAAATCTATTCAGGGAGAACATGAAATTAAGTAAACATAATGCAAAAGAAAATCTGACTAAATTAATAGAAAAATTCGAAAAGGAAAACTTAGCTGGTCGAATCAATGACTATAATGAAGAAGCCACCAAAACGGGGTTTATTCAACCTTTCTTAAGAAATGTCTTAGGATGGAACGTTTCTGACCGTGATGAAGTAAGCCCTGAAGAGAGAATTTCCCGGGATAGAGTTGATTACGGTCTTAAAATTCAAGGACAAACCAAGCTATTCATAGAAGTTAAACCACCCAAGGCTGACCTCGATAAACACATCAAACAGGCAGTTGGTTATGGTTACAATCGGAAAAGCGTACCTTTCGTCTTACTGACTGATTTTGAAGGCATAAAACTCTTCGATGTCACAATTAAACCGGATGCGAGAAATCCTTTAAAAGGGCTCAAGATTGATTTGGATTGGAATGATTATCTGGCTGAATTTGATAAAATCTGGCTGTTGTCAAAAGAATCGGTTATTAACGGTGAATTAGATAAATTACTCCTTAAAAAACCTAAGGATAGGCTACCCGTTGATAAGGCAATCCTCGATGATCTCAAAAAATGGCGTGAGAAACTGGCAAAAGATATTTTCAAGAATAATACTGAACTATTTCATTCTGAAGACAGAAAAAAAGATGCAGATTATCTCAAGGAGATAACCCAGAGGATTATAGACCGCATTATGTTTATGCGTTCGTGCGAAGACCGAAAACTTATTCACAGGCGCTCTTTAAAAGACTTATTTGAGGAAAGAACAGAAACTGTAGGCACAAATACAATGGTCTTCCTCGGAGAGGAATTCAAACACTATAACATTATCTTTGACAGTGACCTTTTCAGACCCCAGGATTGGGAAATAAATTTGGCAATCGATTTTAAGGTAATGAAAGATATTATCCTGGATACGTATAATCCTTATCAGTTTGACGTTATTCCATTAGAAGTACTGGGTAATATGTATGAACAGTATCTTGGTTATACGATTAGATTAACTGACCACCAGGTAAAATATGAGTTAAAACCCGATGTAAGAAAAGCAGGTGGTGTATATTATACACCAGAATATATTGTTGATTATATTGTAAAAAATACTGTTGGCAAATTGCTGAAGGAATTGTCATCTAAGAAAATAAAAAAGCTGCGAATATTAGACCCGGCATGCGGTTCAGGTAGCTTTCTAATAAGGGCATATGAAGAAATGCTGGATTATTATAAAAATCAGAAGAAAAAGAAATCCCAGAGAAAAATCAAAAAAGGACAAAGTCTATCCCCTCACTTGAAGGGAAAGTCCACTTCTATCAAAGCCTCTCCCTTGATGGGAGAGCACAACCCACAATATTCCCCTCCCTTGCAGGGA
>JAUWLY010000230.1 GCA_030613445.1 Candidatus Stahliibacteriota bacterium
TGAACGTCGAAATTTCTCTCCAGGGATGGTTGTTAGTTCTCGTCGGATGACATTTTCTCGGGTGCTGTAGTTACCAGTGATCACCACGCGGTTGATTGTTGCCGGGGATGATTCATTGATAACATATTCAATATCTATGAAACTATCCCGCACATTTTCATTTTGTACAATCGAACAGTATATATAACCTTCATCAGCATAAGCTCCATACAATTCCTGGTGGGTTTCTTCAATTTTACTGAGATTGTATACATCTCCGCTTTCGTATTTCACTACTCTTGCAAGTTGTTGCGCATTGAATACTGAGTCACCGGAAAAGGTTATGTCACCGACGTAATACCGTTCATGTTCCTCGATGTTTATTGTGATGATAAATCGGTCTTCCTCAACTTCGATTATTGGTTCATCGACTTCAGCATCAAGATAGCCATTGTTTCTATAAAAGGATTTAATTTTTACGAGATCTTCCCGAAGTTTAACCTCATCTAACTTGCCACCTCGCAAAAACGCTTGGGGTTTGTTTTGCATCATTTTTGTAATTTTTGAATCAGTGAAAGCATCGTTCCCAGTAATTTCAATCTTACCGATTCGTGGTTCAATACCTTCTTCAATGATGAAAAAGATGTCGATTTTATTGAGCGAGTCAATAATAGAGCTGTCCTGAACAGTCGTGTAATAGAATGATTTTTCCTTATACAGATATATGATATCAGACTTTGCTTCGAAGATGTCTCGATCGGTAATCACCTGTCCAACCCTCCATTCAATTCTTTTTCTCAAATTTTTCTCTTTCATTTTTTCATTACCGATGAAATCAGGTTTGCTCTTTAGAAATGGCGCTTCTTCAACGATGATTTTGAAAAAAATGCCGTCACCGACTATCGCTGTGTCAATAGAAACATAGTTGAATAACCTGAGTCGAGAAAGGTTCTGAATCGCATTCTGTATATCTGAGTTGCGAAATTCAGCCCCGGTTTTGAGTCCTGATGTTTCGATTAGCAATTGTGGATCGGCCCATTGAACATCGACATCGATATCGATGATTTTATAGTTGAGGAGGAAAAGAAGGAGGATCAATTCTCTTTGAATTCTATTTTGTCGCCGGATCTAATAAGACGAATGCATTTGCCATCCTTAATTTCGCCTTTCAGGATAGCTTCAGAAAGCGGGTCTTCTATCAAACGGCGTATTGTTCTCTTGATGGGACGTGCACCAAACTCAGGATCAAAGCCTTGCTCAACCAAAAGTTCCTTACTCGAGTCGTTGAGCTCGAGTAGCATTTTTCTTTCGCTGAGGCGCTCCTCGACTTCGCTGATCAGGATGTCGACTATTTCCATCATGCTTTCCTTGCTCAATTGTTTGAATACTATTATTTCATCGATTCTGTTTAGGAATTCTGGTGAGAAAAGTTTCTTGGTTTCGTCCAAAAGTCTCGTTTTCATTTTGTCATAAGAAATATCGGTTGAGTCCTTTGCAAAACCTAAACCATCACCCTTTCCTATTTCGGCAGTTCCAATATTAGAAGTCATAATTATTATTGTATTTTTGAAATCGATCTTGCGACCGTAGGAATTGGTCAGCTGACCATCTTCAAGGATCTGGAGTAGAATATTAAAAACATCAGGGTGGGCTTTTTCTATTTCATCAAACAGTACTACTGAGTAAGGTTTTCTTTTAACCTTCTCAGTAAGCTGACCACCTTCTTCAAAACCGACATAACCAGGCGGCGCGCCGATAAGCCTCGATACATTAAACTTCTCCATATATTCCGACATATCAAGAGTTATCAAAGAACTTGTGTCACCGAAGGTGAATTCGGCAAGCCGCCTTGCCAACTCGGTTTTACCGACACCCGTAGGTCCTAGAAAAATGAAAGAACCGATCGGTCGTCTGGGGTCTTTTACGCCTGCTCTGCTTCGTCTAACCGCTTTTGCGATAGCACTAATAGCCTCAGTCTGACCAACGACTTTTTTCCTTATCTCCTCCTCCATCTTCAGTAGGCGCTTAGACTCTTTTTCTTCTATCTTTGCTAGCGGGATACCAGTCCATCTAGACACAACGAAAGCGATGTCTTCATCAGACACAGTTGGACGCGGTATGCTATCATCTTTCTCAATGACCGTCAGTTGTTCCTTGATTTTTTTCTGTTCGTCGCGTAACCTTGCTGCTTCTTCGAACTTTTGGTCGGCAATTGCTTTTTCCTTCTTCATCTTTACTGAATCGTAATCCAATTCAAGGGTAGATAATCGGTCATCTTTAACTATCTTGGACAACTTTACTTTAGCACCTGCTTCATCTATAACATCGATTGCTTTATCTGGCAAGAAACGATCTACTATATAGCGATCTGACAGACGTGCAGCTGCTTCCAGGGATTCATCAGTATAAGTTATGTGGTGGTGGTCTTCATATCTTGACTTCAAACCATGCAAGATACTTATTGTCTCTTGAAGAGTCGGGGGATTTACGACAATCAGTTGAAACCTACGCTCAAGCGCTCCATTTTTTTCTATATATCTTCTGTAATCTTCAAGGGTTGTAGCACCCACGCATTGGAGTTCACCTCTTGCCAGGGCTGGCTTTAGCATATTTGAGGCGTCTATAGCGCCTTCAGCAGCACCAGCACCAACAATAGTGTGAAGCTCGTCAATGAATACTATGATCTCCTTATTCTTCTCGACCTCGTTTATGACCGCTTTTAGCCTCTCCTCGAACTGCCCGCGGTATTTCGTACCAGCAACAATGGAAGCCATATCCAGAGCAAGCACACGTTTATTCTTGAGACAATCCGGTACATTGGCGGCGACTATGTCCTGGGCAAGACCTTCGACAATTGCGGTTTTGCCAACGCCGGCTTCACCAACTAGTACGGGGTTATTCTTTTTGCGACGTGCCAATATCTGAATAACTCTTTCGATCTCTTTTTCCCGGCCAATAATCGGATCAAGTTTATCATCGCGGGCAAGCCGGGTAAGATCACGTGAAAACAGCTCTAAGGCAGAACTTCGGTGTTTGTTCTTGGTTTTGCCAGATACCACGCTTTCAGGACGCAGGAGTTGAATTATTTCATTCTTCAGGGTTTCATAGTCCATACCCACAGATTCTAATATCTGAGCACCCAGGCTTCCTTGGGTTCTTATAATCCCAAGTAGAAGATGCTCAGTTCCGACATAAGAATGCCCGAAGTTTTTGGCTTCTTCCATAGCATAGTTTAAGCATAACCTTGCTTCATTGCTCAATTGAACATCTATTTTGCCACCCGGACCGATGTTCACTGAATTTTCAATACCTTTGCGTAATTCGTTGAGTTCAATGCCTAAATTTATTAAAACCATTGCACCAACACCTTCTCCTTCTTTAGTCATCGCAAGAAGAAGCTGTTCTGTACCGATGAAGCTCTGTTTGGTCTTGAGCGCCTCATCACGGGCGAGATGCAATATTTTCCTAACTCTTTCAGTAAAGCGTTCTTGCAACTAATCCTCCTTTATTTTGCATATTTTATCCAGAATTGTAATTCTGTCAACCCCGTTAGATACTGAGCTTCAAATATGCTTATGCTCTTCGATCGTGTAACAGTGTGTTATTTTTACTAATTCAATTGAACATGTGTATTCTCTAACGGGGTCAAGCTATTTCCCATGCAATTTAGACAAATCCTTATGCTTTTTGTTAAGTGCCTTTTATTTTGGGATGTTCTGGTTACTCAGACTCTCTGAGTTTCGCTTTCAGCCTCTTGGTTTCAGAGTTGAATTCCAAAGCTCTTTTATAAGCTTCACGTGCTTTACCAAGCTCCCCGAGTTTCATATATACATCACCTAAGTGTTCAAGGATTACCACATCCTCAACAATATCCGTAGCACGTTCTAGATCCTCGAGTGCTTTTTCATAGTCGCCCATTTGGTAGAATACCCAGCCGCGCGAATCGATATAATAGCCATTATTAGGATCAATCAATAGTGCCCGGTCTATCAACTCGAGTGCATATTCAAGACGCTCCTTCTTTTCGGCAAACGAATAACCGACATAATTCAGTGCCGTGGCATTGGTTGTATCTATTTCTATGATTTCCTGAAATATGTTGAACGACTCTCCTTTCTTGTCTAATCGCTCACAAAGATTTGCCAGTGCTTCCAGGGTTGAGAGGTTTTGCGGGTTTCTTCCAAGAGCTTTGTGATATTGGAAATAAGCTTGCGTGGTTTGCCCTTGCATCTCTGCAGTGACGCCCAAGAGGTAATATACCTGAGTTAGATCACCACCGTGATACCCGGCTTCAGTAAAAGCATATTCAGCAGTTTCGAAGTCATTAAGATCAATAGCAATAAACCCGAGGTATACCCATAATTCAATAAAATCAGGATTAATATCAAGCGCTCGGGTGATCTCCTCCAGCGCTCTTTTGTAATTGCCTTTATCAAGGTGGATCTTTCCTACATAAAACCTTGAATAAGTATCCAGCGGATCAAGACGCGAGGCGATGAGAAATTCATCCAATGCCTGGTCTAGTTCTCTTTTTTTATAAAATGCATAACCTAGGGTTCTTCTGACATGACTATCAAAATGATCGAGTTTGAGTACGGTACGTGCCATTTGTATAAGAGCATCATACTGATCAATATCAGAGTAAAGGTCGATTAGTCGTTTGCCGACGGTTAGAAGGAGAGAGTCTTCTTTTAACGTTTTCTTATAGTAATAAATAGCTGAGTCTTTTACATTGAGTAGGTCAAAACCTGTGCCAATGCCAATGAGGGCGGTGGTATTAGTTGTGTCCAGGGTATAACCCTGTCTATAATATTCGATCGCCGTAGTGTGATTATTCGTCCGGCCGGCAATTGTCCCGAGTTTTACAAAGGTTGCTGGTGTTTTCAGGGAATCTGGGATGATGAGCAATATCTCTGTTGCTGTCTTGAAATCCTGTATACCTTCATAGAGAGTTGACAGGCTATTGTAAATATCAATATTGTCGGGTGCTAAACCCAATGCTTGATCATAGTACTTGATCGCCATACGCAGGTCACCCTTTCCAATATTCCCAATT
>JAUWLY010000245.1 GCA_030613445.1 Candidatus Stahliibacteriota bacterium
TAAACCATGGGGATAAATATCGCCCATAGATTCATGAGTTTTCGAAAAATCTCGGCTTTTATTAAAATACGAATCCGCCTGCGAATTTATTGGAATCGTGGAGATCTGAATGCGTTACGAATGCCTAGTCGAGGCTAAACCATTTATATTTCACACCCATGCCTAGTGTATAGTTGCCCCTGTATAGCCCAGCTCGACCAAAGATAAAATCCTTGTAAGCACATTCAAAACCAAGGTTCAAATCAAAACCCTCAGTATCAAGGGATTTAACAATATCGCAGCCGAAAGTAACTACTGAGTTGATCTTACTCAGTACTATTGCCGGTGCTACGCCAAACGATACTTTCGGAACGATCGTTTCCTTGGTCCCATTACTCCAAATAACCGGCGACAGCACAAAATCCCGTATCGTCAGACCCGCGGTGAGATGTTCGAGGTTTAATGTTAGACCAAAATCAACGCCACCGCCATAGCCGGTTATAACAGCAAGGTCACGGTAAAAAATCTTTATATTGACACCATATGATAGCATTTCATTACCTCTTGCAGCATTGATGTAGAGCACTAGATCCTTGGTGCCTACAGTATCGTATGGTATTGGCGGATTCGAGTTACTCGGTGGGGTCGTATCCTGCAACCGAGTGAGCTTGATATCCCCCACTGAAAGATATTGAAAACCGAAACCAAATGACATATTACCCTTTGGCAAGATCACTGAACCGAATTCATTCTTCACCGCACCAGCAAAATTCTCAGCGTGCATAATCAAAGCACTTCTGTTTGCGTAAAACGAACCAGCTGGGTTAAAATAGATGACTGACGGATCAGCATATTGGGCAACGCCGATGCCACCCATTGCGCAAGCTCTTCCGCCTACACCTAACTCTTGAAACTCCCCGGCATACTTGGTTGCTCCTATTACTAAAGGGAGAACAATAATACTTATAACACGATACACTTCACACCTACCTTCATTTCCTTAGTTAGTCTTTTTGCAAGACCATGGAGTGACCTTACAGTTATATGGAATTCGTAGTCGCCTCCAGGCACTAACTGGTTGTTATCATCAAGACCATCCCAAACAATCAGGAACTCACCAGGAGGTCTTCTGAGACCACTGAGCAGATCCCGTACCTTTTCTCCTAACTGATTGTAGACTGAAATGTAGATCTTTGAATCTTGAGTGGTGTATATAGCCAAGGTGGGCCCCGGTTGACTATGCGTAAACACATTAGGGAAAGTGCCCACAACGAATCCGTCAGCCGCCACCCATAAGTATTGACCACCTTCCTTTTCAGACAAAAAGACCTGCCCGTATTTGCGCCAAATCGAAATGCCGCGCGGCGCAATAAATTCACCCTTGTCAGTACCTGTCCTGCCCACAGAGATTATATATCTGAGGTCATGATCGAATTTGTGTATCTGATCGTTTTCCTCATCGGTTACATAGATACTACCGAAATAATCAACCGCGACATAAAGGAATCTCGAATCTGCCAGACCAATCTCAAAATCATGAACCGAACCCATGAACCTACCATGCATTGAGAACTTAGATATCCTTAAACCACCCTTATCAGTAACCACAATGAAATTGTCTTTGTAGTGGTTATGCGGTGCATGGACATCAATCGCCTCGATACCCATTGGTTGATAGATTTCGCTCTCAGAGCGACCTTCTCGGCCAAATGCCAGAATAAGAGAATCCTGTGGCGAATAAATGTAGATTTTCGAATTGTCGAAATCAGTTATATAAAGGTTGTTGTCAGAATCTAAACAGACATCAAATGGTCTTCCTGGCAAAACTATCTCTCCAACCTGTTTGATCTTTCCACCTTCATATTGCAGCTTGACAACACGTTTATTGCCGAAATCTGCCAATACTATCAATCCGTCTTCATTAACTGCAATACCCTTGGGATCTGAGAAAATCTTGCTATTGCCATATGTCTTTACTGCTACCAAGCCTATGTTGTAGATTATCTGACCCCGACCTGAGTTAACTGCAAAAACAGATAACTCATCATCATCCCTTTTGGTTTTTGGGTCATCCAACTCCTTCAGCTTGACAATGGCTATACCTTGGGGGTCCTCATAGTCATAACCTGGACCCAAGAAGAGCTGCAAGTAGTACTTTGATGCCCGGTAAAAACCAAAAGAATGCTTCTTCGGAGGTACGGCAAGCGTTTGTGGATCATAATTCAGTAAAAGTAGAAACAGCAAAAACATTCGTATAATTATAGGTGATTTAGATGCATTGTCAAGAGCACCTCACCACTTGACTTTTAAAAGAAAATAGTTATAATACGAATCGAAATACACTTTACTGGGGAGGGCACTAGATTTTAATGATTACCCAAATTAGAGAATATACAGTAGAACTTACTGAATATTATATCAAAAGAATATACAAAAAGGAGGAATAATGGAAACTCAAGGATATAATATGCCAGATGACCTTTATTATCACACTGAGAATTCTTGGGTTAAGGTGGAATCAGATGGCACGGTCAGAGTGGGCATGGATGATTTCTATCAAAAACAAGCCGGCGATACGACGTATGTAGATTTACCTTTTGAGGGTGATTCTGTAAGTCAAGGTGAAACTTGTGGTAAGATACAATCGTCAAAATGGGTAGGTAAGCTAGTGACCCCTGTCTCTGGAGACATTATTGAAGTCAACAGCGAACTTGAGAACGACTGCCGTCTTATCAATAAGGATCCATACAATGCTGGTTGGATTATGCGAATCAAACCGACAAATCTAGACGAGGAATTGAAGAACCTTGTCCACGGTCCTGAAGCGATCACGAAATTCATCGAGGACCATATTTCAAAAACAAAAGGTGGAGAATAGAGACAAAAGATATGTTCCAAAAACAAAGCACCAAACCCAGAGACACAAAACGTACAGGAGGACAGCATGAATATTCAGGTACCATATGGTAAAGATGAAAAACTCGATGTAAACCTACCTGACACTAATGTACTGAGTGTTGTGTACCCGAATAAGGTCGCGGAGCAAAACGAGACGGAAATTCTGCTCAGGGCTGTTGAACACCCAATTGAATCAAAGTCGTTTACTGATTTTCTTAGCGATGCAAGAGATGTCCTCTTTATTATAAATGACGGCACACGTCCTACTCCAACTGCTAAGGTTCTGGACATTATCTATGAACAAATAAAAGACAAGAATATCAAATTCATTATCGCAACTGGCGTTCATCGTGCACCCACGCAGGAGGAATTCGACTTCATCTTTGGGAAGTATTATGCGACCTTTAAGGATCAAATATACGTTCACGACAGCAAAAAAGATGAGGACATGGTTCACATCGGGACATCAAAGAGCGGAACCGAGATGTACGTAAACCGATTGGGCATGGAAGCTCACAAGATCGTCATTATCGGATCCGTGGAGCCGCACTATTTCGGCGGCTATACAGGCGGCAGAAAATCCTTTCTACCAGGAATTGCCTCACGTAAAACCATTGAGCAGAACCACAAACATGCTTTGAGACTTGAGGCACACGCGCTAGCTCTTGATGGCAACCCGGTCCACGAAGATATGATAGATGCTCTAAGGACAATTGCTGACAAGGAAATTTTCTCGATTCAGACAGTACTCGATGGAAAAAGAAGGCTGTACGGCGTAACCAGCGGACACATACACGCGTCATTCTATGCCGCGATCGACAAAGCAAAAGAAGTGTTCTGTGTGAAGATTCCGGAAAAAGCTGATATCGTCGTCAGCGTTGCTCCTTATCCGATGGATGTTGATCTGTATCAATCACAGAAAGCACTTGATAACGGTAAGCTGGCTCTAAACCAGGACGGTATATTGATCATGGTATCGAAGTGCCGTACCGGAATCGGTGAACCAACATTTTTTGAACTGCTGTCATCCAGCGATTCGCCACAAAAAGTATTGGAGATAATCGACCAAGGATATAAACTCGGTTATCACAAGGCGGCCAAGATGGCCGAAATCGGTACATGGGCACAGACGTGGGGAGTCACTGATCTGGATGATAAAGATATGAGTGCGATATTCATAAAACCATTTCATAATTTACAGGAAGCCTTGAACAAGGCTTTTGAAGTGAAGGGGAAAAGTGCAAAGGTACTATTCTTAATAGATGGTAGTATCACAGTACCGATGATTGATTGAAAGGAGATAGAATGAAAATAGATTTGGAGAAATTAAAGGGAATTGTTGGTCAAGACAATATCAAGAATGATATTGCTGACCTGTACATTTATGGTTCTGATTCATCCGTACATAACGCCCTTGCCTCAGTTGTAGTTAGGCCTACAACAATAGAACACGTACAGGCAATTGTACGTTATGCAAATGCCGAGCTTATACCTGTTATAGCACGTGGTTCAGGGTCAGGCATGTCAGGTCAGGCGGTTCCAATAGACGGCGGCATTGTATTGGATCTCAAGAAAATGAATCGTATCATTGAAATACGACCCGCAGATATGCTCTGCAAAGTTGAAGCAGGATTAGTCGATGATGACCTTAACAGAGTGCTCAAACCATATGGTCTGTTTTATCCACCATTACCCGCATCAAGCAGGGTCGCGACAATTGGCGGAGAAATCGCCAATAATGCCTCTGGCATACGGTCAGTGAAATACGGCGCAACGCGCGACTCGGTTCTCGGTATGAAGGTCGTCCTTGCAAATGGCGATCTGGTTAATCT
>JAUWLY010000050.1 GCA_030613445.1 Candidatus Stahliibacteriota bacterium
TGATTGCCTCAGAACCTGTCTTAGGAGTTCGAGCATCTTCAGAATACATTTTCTATATTATTGTTGGCCCAGTTGGTTCATATTACCCTGAGGGAATAAACCCTATAAAAATTTTTGTGTCTGATAAATTTGTACGAGCAGTTAAAGGCGGTATAGGAGAAGCAAAGGCTGGAGGTAACTATGCGGCGAGCCTCTATGCAGCAGAAGAAGCAAAAAAGTTAGGGTATAGTCAAGTCTTATGGTTAGATGCTATAGCTCGCAAATATGTTGAAGAAGTAGGCGCAATGAATATATTTTTCTATTTTGAAAATGCTTTGGTTACCCCATCTTTATCAGGATCGATTCTGCCTGGTATTACAAGAGACTCGGTAATTAAAATCGCTAAAAATTGGGGCATTAAGGTTGAAGAACGGATGCTGGAAATTGATGAAGTTATTGATGGTATAAAAAAAGGTTCATTAAAAGACGTATTTGGTTCGGGGACTGCTGCCATTATTTCTCCAGTCGGAGAATTATATTATAAGGGCAATAGTTATACAGTAAATGATGGGAAAACTGGCGAATTGACAAAAAGACTTTATGACGAAATTATGAGCTATCAATATGGCGAAAAAGAAGAGCCCTATGAATGGGTAGAACGAATTGATATATAAAATCACACCTTGACATCCTTTAAAAAACTCATATAATTATTTAGTAACAATACTAAATGTATTGTTTGGAGGAGGTATTATGGATATCGATAAAAATTTGACGCGAAGAAAATTCCTGCAAGCGTCTGTAGCCGGTTTGAGCTTTATGTACCTGCCCGGAATCGGACGGGTAAAGGCAAGGCCCTTTGGCATAATGAATGCGGGTAACTATTATGGGCGTTTATGTTATAATGAGAATCCATTAGGACCGTCTCCTTTCGCATTAGATGCTATGCAGCAAGCTGCTTCTATATCCAATCGTTATCCGGACTGGTACAGTTCAACCCTTGAGAGTGATATCGCCACCTCTCATGATCTTGCACCGAATAATATCTGTGCTGGGACCGGGGCTACAGAAGTAATTCGTTTGATAGCAGATGCCTTCTTAACAGTAGGGGATGAAGTGGTTTCTGCTACACCGACATACTTTCAGATGGCTTATGAAGCCACTGCAAACGGTGCTTCTGTAATTTATGTGCCGGTAGATGAGAATTATGTAATTGACCTTGATGGTATTTCACAGGCAATTACCCCTGATACAAAACTTATATCCTTAGTAAACCCTAATAATCCCTTACCCACATGCGTCCACAAAACGAATATGGAAGCTTTTATTAACTCGCTACCGAGTGGAATTGTTGTTGTAGTAGATGAGGCTTATCATCATTATATTCATACCCCCGATTATGAAAGTTGTATTCGTTACGTCGCTGAGGGTTTGCCAGTAATCGTGGTTCGAACTTTTTCTAAAGCGTATGGTCTGGCAGGAGCCCGTATCGGCTATTCGGCAGCATCTTCTCAATACACTAATCAGATAGCATCATCTCAGATGTTTGCCATGGTGAGCAACCTGGGTCAGGCTGCGGCGCAGGCAGCTCTTAATGATACACAGCATGTGACCAATACAGTAACACTAAATGATCAGGCAAAAGAAATTCTCCAGGACGGATTTACAAATTTGGGCCTTGATTATATCCCTTCTGAAACTAATTTTATTATGTTCGATACCGGGACAAATGCTAGTTGGGTTGCTTCTGAGCTTGCTTCCAGGGGATTTCAGGTTCGTACCGGATGGGGAATGCCGCAACATATTCGAGTTTCTACAGGTTTGCTCGAGGAGATGAATGAATTTATTGTAGCCTTGGGTGAAATATTGGGTCAGGATTGCCGTGAGCGCAAGACTCCGCCGACATTTGGGTTAAATCGCATATATCCAAACCCATTTAATTCGCAATGCACAATAAAGATCACGTCTTTTAATAACGAAAAGGTCTTGCTGGCAATATATGATTCTGCGGGCAGGAAAGTACAGACTCTTGTAAATCAGGCGCTGACACCTGGAGTTCATAACATCACCTGGGATGGGAGAGATGTCCATGGAAGAAGAGTCGCTTCAGGAGTTTACATTATGAATCTTCTGCAAGGTGAATTTGCAAAAAGTGCCAAGATAACTCTGATTAGATAATATTTGAGCGACTAAGAGAGGAGCATGACTCATTTAATCTTTGCTTTTTTTATTTTTAACAGCATTAGTGGCAAAATTCAGGGAATTGTAAAAGATGAAGATTCAGGCGAGCCTATCCCCTATGCTGATGTTATCATCCTAGATACTCAAATAGGTACAGCAACCGGTGAGGACGGTAATTTTTTCATTCTTAATATGACACCGGGTAGGTATACGGTTGAAGTTTCACACATGGGTTATCAGACAAAGCGTATCAAAGATGTGATTGTCAAAATTAACCAGACTACCCGTTTAAAGATAATCCTCAAGCAATCACCAATTGAGCTCCCTCCTATTACTGTGACCGGTGAAACTCCTATTGTAAGTAAAGATATGACTGGTACCACATACATTATCAGAAAATCTGAAATCGCTACTTTACCAATTGATTATACTATTGAGCTTATTGCCTTTCAACCATCAGTGGCACGTCTTGATACAGCATTGCATGTGCGTGGGGGTCGGGCAACCGAGGTTTTATATATGGTTGACAATGTCTCGATTATTGATCCTCAGACCGGTGATCCGGTAATAAATATACCCAAGGGTATTATTGACGAGGTAATATTCTTACCGGGTGGTTATGATGTTGAATACGGCAGAGCTATGTCAGGTGTTGTCAATCTGATTACTGAACATCCTTCAGATGAAATTCATGCGAAAGTTTATGGCAAAACCGAAAGGATTATGCCTTTTTACTATGATTTTGGTTATGAAAATTATCAGTCATCAGTTCACCTTCCGATTTCAAAGAAATTTAAGGGATTTTTCTCTCTCGATGTAATGCATACTAATGATTGGAATCCAAGACTTTATCTCTTGCCGCATAAACAGCGGGATGATTATACTTTATATGGAAAGTGGTTATTTGTACCATCGGGAAAATGGAAATTGATTTTGAGCGGTGCAAAATCACGGTCCCAATTTGACCGTTATGATACACAATGGAAATTTAATCTTAATCATTATCGCTCAGATATGGTAGAAGGAGATCTTCAGATTCTAAATTTAAGTTTTCTGCCAGATTCGCGAAAACTTTTTAATATTACTCTGAGCAGACTATATTCAAAGAATATTTATGGTGTAAGAGAAAAAGGTTATTATGGTTCTTTTGACAACTTTACTTTTAGAGATTACCAAACACTCAAGTGGCCAGAATTTAGTGCCAGGAATCCTTTCGGTGCCACTTGGTATTGGCGCGGCTACATACCTCTTTACAATTACCCCATAACTTATGGTGATTATCCTGAATATCGAAGTAGGGTATCTAATGTTATGAAAGCTAATTTCAATACAAATGTACAGGCCCATAAATATCATGAGATAAAAGCAGGATTTGAATACTCATACCTAGATTTTAAAAGTTCCAACCGATTTGTACCTTCTAAATATTTCTTTTCTGGTGACACAGGACAACTTTTCGACGAGTACCATTATTATCCAAAAGAGTATGCTTTATTCCTGCAAGACAATATTGACTACAAAGGTCTGTATGCAAAAATTGGCGTTAGATATGATTATTTTGCGACAGGTATTGAGGGTATTGACCCTAAGATGATTATCTCTCCGCGCTGCGGATTTTCGTTTATGGTAACTGACAAGTTCCTTTTCAGAACCAATATTGGGATGTATGCCCAACCACCATTATATGATCATATGTATAGTTATTATAATCTTCTACCTTTCTCTGTATTTCTTTTACCGCTTTATAATTATTTGCCGCTTGTTGGTAATCCTGAACTTGGTCCAGAAAAGACAATGAGTTACGAAATCGGCCTGCAGGGAAAAATAAACAGAAATTTGAACACAACCATCAATATATTTTACAAGGATGTATCTGATCTTGTTGGTACTCGACTTGTTTTAACCTCTCCCAAGGAATACGTACGATACCAAAATATCGAATATGCCAATATTAGGGGTACTGAAATGATTCTGGAATTTACAGATTCCCTGTTTACCGGCAAAATTTCCTATACCTTATCCTGGGCACGAGGTATAAGTTCCTATGCTGAGGAAGTTTACGACATATATGATTGGTATGAAACCTATGATACAATAACATATGTTGCGGAAGAATATTATCTTAATTTTGATCAGCGCCATAGAATTTTTATTCAAGGTATAATTAATTTTCCCCTGCAAACAAAATTATATCTTTTCGGCTATTTTGGCAATGGTTTTCCTTATACCCCACCTGGTGAAGAAGGAAAAACCGAAGAGCGAAATGTTTTAAGACTAGAATTTCAGAGACAGTTGGACTGCGTCCTTTCAAAATCATTCATGATAGGTAAAATCACTTTGAACGCCAACTTAGAAATAATCAATCTCCTCGGTATAAGATATCAGATTAGAACGCACTTCCCATTAATATCTCATGATAATATCGATTACCGTGACTTCTATAACACTTATCCTATAACGAGCAAACATTACAGCCCCGCGGCTGACAAGAACCATGATGGAATTGTCACGCCCAGAGAAGAATATGAAGCCTTTCTGGCACTTGTTGCTGAATCAGATGATTGGGTTAATGCCTATAGCGCACCCAGAAGGGCAAGACTTGGCATATTAGTAACTTTTTAAATTGAAGAGGCCACATGAAAAAAATTAAACAAAATAATATGAGTCAGAGGCTGGGTAGACTTTTTTCTCTGACATTTATTCTTTTTTTATTTTTCATAAATTTTGGGTGCATGGACCCAAATGAATATAAGCCTGATGAACCGCCAGAGAAACTTGAGCCTCCAGAAGCACCCACTGTTTTACTGCCTGAACCTGATGCAGTATTTCGCAGTAAAGACCAATGTCTAGTACAATTTGATTGGAGTCATGTCGGAGGCCAGGGGTACGAATATGAAATAGACACAACTCCTGATTTCATCTATGATTATCCACATACAACTTCTCCACCTATTGCAGTTCTCCTGACTTTCTACCCGCCTCAAACAACATATTTCTTTCGAGTTAGAGCATACAGCAGCTCATGGATCTGGTACACAGACTGGTCAGAACCAAGAAGATTTTATTTATTACCAGTTAGTACTGATACTGTATTTTAATTAGAATAAGAAGTATGTTTTAAAAAAGTATTTGCATTGACAGAGTATATTTCTTATAAAGTACGCGAAGGAGAAGTTATGAAAAAAACTATGATAGTTCTATTATTACTGTTTTTAGCATCTACTATCTCTTGGGCAAAGAATAATGTGCCACCACTATCAAATGAAAGAATCTATCATACTTATACCTATAAACAAATCACTATTAATAAAAACACATCAATTGATACTTCCCTTGGTGATGTGATATTTGAAATGGATGTAGAGACACCGACCAATGATAATCAAATTCTCGGTGTCGAATTCGACGGCACCTATTTCTATCTTACTGGCGGTGCCAGTGGGGCCCATCCAAATAAGGTATATGTCATTGACACACTTGGAAACCTGGTATTAGCTCTGGATCAGCCGGAACATATAATTGACTATTGGGGGTGGCGTGATCTTACCTGGGATGGTATCTATGCTGGCGCGGACAGAATTGATACTCTCTATGGTAGTGTCGATAATTCTGTTGATAAATTCGGCATTGATTTAATGGATAGTACTTTAGATTACTATGAATCATTCTTAGGCCCGAGAGCTCTCAATCGTGCACTTGCTTATAAAGAAGACAGTGCATGGTTCTTTACAGGCAGTTCCACAGATTCATGCTACAAATTTAGCAAAACCAATCATAATATCCAGGCAATTGATAATTACTACCACATATATGGTGCAGCCTATGACACCGATGTTTCAGAAGGAGATAATATTTGGTGGCACAGTCAAGATTCTACAACGACACCGTTTCTTTGCCTTATTGAGCAGATGGATGCTAAAAATATGGAATTCACCGGTGTTGTTTTTGCTTATGTGCCAACGATAATTGATAACGGTTTAGCTGGTGGCCTCTGTTTTTACGAAGATTTCAGGGGTATGGACGTACTCTTTGCCTTGGTCCAGGGAGACCCAGTGGATATCATCGTTGGTATTTTTGTGAGATTTCATACATCTGACATCGCTTATGAGTCAGCGGTTCAAAAGTTAAATGTATCTGGTTTTACTTCACCAATTTCAAATCCGTTAAAAGGTCATGCCGCTATTTCATATACAACTACAAAATCAAGCAAAGTGTCACTTAAAATATATGACAACATAGGAAGATTCACCAGAACATTGGTTGATAAAAACGAACCAGCTGGTATCAAAACTGTATACTGGGATGGTAAAGATAACCAAAGAAAAAAACTTCCCAGTGGTGTTTACTTTATTAGATTTGTCGTAGATGCCGTAGGGGAAACACAAGACTATAAAGATATAAAAAAAGTGATTTTATTAAGATAATTTTGGCATAAATCTGGCACAAGAAAAAGAAGGGAGTGACTGCGAAATCACTCCCCTTGCTTTGTCAAAAGCAATTCCTATTCAGTGTGAATACTCGAATATTGACAGGTCAATAAGAATATATACAATAGTGTACGTGTCAAAAGATTGATGTAAAATGTTTAGATTTGGCCCCAAGGGGAATGGTGTTGACCCCAGGGATGGATTAATATTGCAGAAGGAGAAGATATGGGACGATTCACTTTAATTTTGTTTATTATCCTATTGGCTTGGACCGATATCCTTACTGTCAATGTTCCGGCACCAGAATATACTATTTCTGGTGAGGAGCTTAACGTCGCCGGTGCAACGTATAAACATTTATTGGGTGCACCAAACTTACCGTGTAAAACAGTGACACTTGCCCTGCCTCCAGGAGCAATTGTTGAGAAAATTAATTACCATGGATCAAGAATTGAAATTGCTAAATTGACTATTCACCCAAAATTACCGCCTTTCCACTTATCAGATGCACAAGTAAACAAAAGCGTATCGCAACTTTATGAGAGACAAAAAGAACTCATCTATTCGTTTAACAAGATCTATCCTGTGAAATATGGAGTTCTGCAATCAAAGGGTGGGTTGAGAAAGTATTCTCTTGTGACAGTTGACTGTTATCATTTTGCCTACAATCCAATTACTCAGCAATTATATTATTCACCAGATATTACTGTTGATATTAACTACCGTATGCCCTCTGCAGAGAGCGACAGGGCCAAGTTCTGGCGACGATTAAAGGACGATATCACATTCGACAAAATAGCAAAAGAGAAGATATACAATTGGGAACAGACTCAAGTCTGGTACCATACAGACAATCCCAAAAACGCACATGGGTTCTATATCATCTTGCCAGCCTCGCAGCGCAGCGCAGTAGATAGCCTCGTCAACTACCGACAAAGCAACGGTTTCGATGTACATGTTATCACAACCGAGCATATCGATTCCGTAGTCGAAGGGATAGACCTTGCACAGAAGATAAGAAATTTCCTGAGAGCGAATATGGCTGACATCGAATATGCATTATTTGTAGGCAATATCACCAACATGCCGATGCGCTCCTTAGTGCCAATAAACAATTTACCTTCATCGTGGAGCATTCCTTCAGATCTCTATTATGCAGAGCTAACAGAGCGTGATAGCCTGTCCTGGAATAGCGATGGTGATTTTTACTACGGTGAGGTTTTCAATTCCAATTATCAACCTCCTGGTGATGATAATCCTGACTACCATCAAGATATTCATGTAGGAAGAATACCTGTCGACAATCCTTCAGCAGCGGCAGTCTGTCAAACGATTATTGCATTTGACTCCAATACAGATAGATCATACAAAGAAGCGGCACTCCTGCCCGCCAGTATACCATTCTATGAAAATCAGAATCACGAACCCATCCCGAGGGTTGATGGTTCTGAGGACATGGAAGCATTGATGAATGATGAAATAATTAGTCGAGATAATGCAGTTTATCTCTATGAAAAAGCAGGGCTCAGACCATCTCCATATCCATCAACTGATTCTCTCTGTAAGATGAACCAGATCGCGTACTGGTACAAAAAAGGTGTGATGTATGAGTACCATCACGGCAGTCCCACAGGTTATGCACGGTTAGTATGGGTTTGGGATGATGGCGACAGTGTTCCTGAAAATCCCGAACTGGAACATATCTACAGTCTCTTTATCAATGATGTTCCTAACATAAATAATGACTATTCTTCAACGACCATACTGAGATCGTGTAGTTGTGGTAAACCTGATCAATACAATATGACAATGAAACTTATGGACCACGGTGTATCATCTTCAGTCATTTCCGGCACAGACGGTGTCTGGGTCATTTTAGACGACCGTGGCGGCTTACCGCATCACTTTCTGGCAAGGTTAATGAAAGACACGACAATTACTGATGGAGTAATCGGAGATGCATTCAGTCTTGCAAAAATCGATTTTATGGATTCAACTGGCTGGTGGCTCAACGCTTACGTACTCAACCACTTTTGTGATCCCGCCACCAAGCAACTCGGCAGAGAAACCAGTGTTGAAGAAAAGGTTCAAAGAACACCAATTTCATCATTCTCTGTATATCCCAATCCCACAGCTCAACCGGTTACCATCCATGTCCAAACATCAACTAATAGAGACATTGAACTCGATGTTTTTGATAAAAGCGGTAGATTAGTACAAAAGCTGTTTCGTGGCACTATTGAAGGAAGCAGACAGATAACGACAAAACTGCCCACTGGCATCTATTTCCTGCGATACCGCGACGGCGAAAGAACCGAATTCAAAAAAGTCATCATTGTCAGCAGATAACAACAGCTCACAATTCAATAATCTGACAACAACGCACATACCTATTCTAGAAAATGCTGTCTCGACTTTCAGAAATTTTTAATTACAATTTGCCATAAGCGACAGCCTCAAGACGCGGAAATTTGTAATTAAATTGAAGATTTGGGATAAATTTGGCACAAAGAGAAGGGGAGTGATGTTGAGGTCACTCCCCTTATGCTACATTGTAATCTTTTACCTTATCATCAACAATTTCTCTGTAGTACTGTAATCCCCTGTCACTAATTTCAAGAAGTAGACACCGCTGGGAAGTTTCTTACCTACATCATCTCGGCCATCCCAAACCACTTGGTCAAATATTTGATTAGTTACATGACTGAATGATTTAATTAAACGACCTGTAGCATCGTAGATTTTTAATTCTGTACCTTCTACTCTTTGCTCTATGCCCTTTGCATTGTGTTCTACACTAAAACTAATTTTTATATTATGAGTAAACGGATTCGGATAAACATGCAAATTGTATTGGGAATTTTTTACCATGAATCTTCCGTTCTCTGCTATTCCGACAAATGGATATAATTTACCCCAGATGCGCATCGCATTTGCTGGACGGGTATAGATGGAATCAGTCCACCCAGAATAGGTAATGAGTACTGAATCTGCCGTTCCATTTGCCAGAACCGGTGTTTTCTGATTACCTGGTTGTATTGATACAGCGAATTCATCAATTATTGTTCCTGAAGGGCTTACTTTTGCACCATAAATATCACTGAACGAACTACTACAATTGTCTCGCCACACAACGAGATATTCTGTGCCATCGAATGCGATTGAGGGTTCTTTTTGGTCATCTGTTGTGTCTGAAATTACAATACCCAATGTATCCAGCAAAATGCCTGATTGATTTAACCGTGCGCCAAAGATATCCCATTCAGAACCACTGCGCTCATCCTGCCATACAACGAGATAATTTGTGCCATCAAAAGCTAAAGAAGGAAACATTTGACAATTTATCGCAGTAGAGATCGCAATACCTGATGGATCTAGCACAGTTCCAGATTGCTCTATTCTTGCACCATAGATATTCGAATTACTGTAATTTCCCGGGTCATTTCGATAATCCATCCATACAACCAGATAGTTTGTACTGTCAAAGGCAACTGCAGGACGAAATTGACCTTTTATTGCGGTTGAGATAGCGATACTGGTGGTATCAAGAATAGCACCAGATATGGAAACTCTAGCACCGTAAATATTCAGGTCATAACCGATGTTTTCCTGCCACACAACAAGGTAGTTTGTGCCATCAAAGGCAACATCAGGTCCTCCTTTACCATATGATGAGTTAGTTGAGATGGCAATACCTTCCGGGTCAAGTACTACCCCAGATGTGGACACCCGTGCACCATAAATATCAAAATGACTAGTACCAGGTTCATTGCGATCGTCTGACCATACAACTAAATAATTAGTGCCGTCAAAAGTAACTGCAGGATATGTTTGATGGCTCGTCTCGGTTGAAATCGCAAAGCCTATTGGATCAAGCACTGTGGCTGATTGATTTACTCTGGCGCCATAAATATTATAATAGCCACTACGATTATCTTGCCATACAACGAGATAATTTGTGCCATCAAAGGCAATTGATGAACAATCCTGGTTATTTGCTGCTAATGGGACAAGAAATCCTTCAGGCTCAAGCACCACCCCTGATTGATTTATTCTTGCGCCGTATATGGTGCCAGAAAAAAGAGCACGACTGTCGCTCCACACGACAAGATAGTTAGTACCATCAAAGGCAACTCCTGGGGTGAATTGCCAACCCATTTCAGTCGAAATAACAATGCCTGCTGTATCGAGAACAATACCTGACGGACTTACCCTTGCGCCATAGAGGTCAAATCCAGTACCGGTCTGTTCATCTGCCCACACAACCAAATAATTAGTGCCGTCAAAGGCAACCGCACTAAACCACGACCAAGTATCACCGGTTGAACAGATAGGGATACCGACTCTGTCAAGTACAATACCGGATTGATTAACTAATGTACAATAAACATCATAAGTACCACTACGCATGTCTTTCCACACGACAAGATAGTTAGTACCATCAAAGGCAATAGCAGGACATCCTTGATCTTCAAACACAGCTGAAACAGCAATACCTGCTGTATCGAGAACAGTGCCTGACGGACTTACCCGCGCACCGTAGATATCCCAAAGAGATGTAGAATAATTACGATAATCGTCCCAAACGATCAGATAATTAGTACCATCAAAAGCAATTACAGGGTCGCCTTGTATGTTTTCTTCAGTTGAGATGGCAATACCCTCTGGATCAAGTACTACCCCAGATGGCGAAACTCTAGCACCATAAATATCCCAATTATTCGGCCCATTGCGATCGTCTGCCCACACAACCAAATAATTAGTGCCATCAAAGGCGACTGTGGGATCGGTTTCCCGATTAAGTGTAGTCGAGATGGCAATACCGTCCGGGTCAAGTACTACCCCAGATGTAGACACCCGTGCACCATAAATATCTTCACCTGGATAATTTCGGATTTCACTCCAGACCACAAGATAATTAGTGCCGTCAAAGGCAACTGCGGGCCATGACTTCCTACTTTCTACAGTTGAAATGGCAATACCAGCCGAATCAAGGATAACACCTGAAGGGTGCACTCGTGCACCATAGATATAACCATCCCGATCATCCAGCCAAACGACCAGATAATTAGTACCATCAAAGGCAATTACAGGATCATCTTGGTTCCCTCCAGCGGAAACATAAACAACACTTGTATCAATAAGAAATTCGTCGGTTCTCAACCATCCGGTTAGCCTCGCATTTTCTTCTTTTGTACCATTATAAAGATAATTTTTTCGTAATACGTGTTCAGCGCCTAATCCATGGCGTCTTTCTCTGAAGATAATATTTTCTCTTTCATTCACTGGATAATGTACGATTTTATAAGGCGATTCGATATTCTCATCGACCATCTTCTGGGCATATGAAGTGCTGATGGTTACCAGCAATGCGAGAATAAAAAGGATTGTTGTTTTTCTAAGCATTATTCCTCCTTACCGTACGTCGCGGTCTTGCGTTGTTAGTCGTACAAAATTACTTAAATAAATTGCATAATTATATAATATTATAAGAGTATATCGGTATATGTCAAGGGTGAAATTCTGACTATTTTCGATTTCCGCGGCATCTCAATGACATACCATCACTGTAATCTATGAATATCACTGCTATCGATCTCGCCAAAGGCGAGAAGCCAGCGAGCAGATTCGAACTGCTGACCTGCGGTTTACGAAACCGCTGCTCTTCCAACTGAGCTACGCTGGCGTTTTGAACAGTACGGAGTAGGTAGTAAGCAGTAGGCAGTATTTTTTAAATACATTTTAAGTCTGACTACTCACTACTATCTACCTTGCAATGTAT
>JAUWLY010000256.1 GCA_030613445.1 Candidatus Stahliibacteriota bacterium
TTGGCTTTATCTTATATGTATATTATTCCTAATTTAATTATATGTCATGAGCGGGACGCTGGTCAAGTGAACAGTGTGGCACATGAAGCATTAATGAGGAGAGACTTGAGATTATCTGTACATCCCTTAACCGTCCGATTGCCTACGACCGCTTAACATCTCCTCATAACATCTATAGGTTGCAGAAATGAGCAGGAAAGCTACTACGTGGTATTAGGCTGAACAGATGGCAGATGGTGATAAACAGTAGATCTATAAAGTGGGGAAAAAACGAAGAATGGACAGGTTTGACTTGGCAATAATAACGTTTCTGTTTAACCTGCCTCGGCAAAATATTCGCATATTGAGTGCGTTATGTGGACCGCAATGTTACATGCGGTCAGGTTGAAGCAGTGGTTATTCTCATCTTTTTTAGAAGGTCAGATACAAACCTTTGTAACTCACCTACCACAGAATTTATATTAGTATTTTCGTCTTTTGTTTTTCCTTGGTGAACCATCTCGCTTCTTAGAGAGTAACAATAAGTGAAAAACTTATTTGCACTTTTCTCAAGGTATTTTTCCTTACTCAAATATTGGTTCGCAAGATCTCTCCCCGTTTTCGATATGGACTCCTTTTGAAGCCACTGTAAACTCCCCAAGAGGGAATTAATTTCTGAATTGTCTAAACCTGAGGTTTTTGTGTATTTAATAATGTGCCTGATAACTTTCTGCGCATTTTCTGTTCGATCTTTTGGCATTAATAAAGATTCTATAGCCATTACAAGAGTCAAAAACCGAGCTCTTGGAGTAGGTTCAAAATACGAGGCTGAATATAGTTCAAATGCCAAGCGTTCTTTTTCGTTTATATTTGGGTTGATCTCATAACATTTGGTGAAAGCGTTGATGAAATTTTGACTGCCATGTCCAATTCTAAGATTTACTGGACCAACCGAAGCAAACTTAACTGGGCAAGTGTCCTCGTACACACACAACCCATGAACGTCATTGATGATTTTGACTCCAGATTCTTTGAAAATTTTGTCTGCGAAATACTTACTTAAACCACCGGTGGCTTTGTCATTTCCTAAGTCAATGCCTGTCCGCAATTCTGCCGTTGATAGCATTAGAGCTTGCTTGGCTTTTTGTCCGTATGATTCAGCTTCTATGTTTGTTTTAAAGGGTCCACCACTCAGTATGAGGATATTTGTATCTTTAATCTTTTCGGGTTCAATACCCCTCCCCTTGGGACAAAAGATGGCCGCAAACCAGTTTGCGATGACCACGAAGTTTATACCCCGCTGCTTGCGGTGGGATGCTTTATTATTTTTGGTATTAAAGGCTGAAAGAACATAAGATTTATCATTCGTTTTAATTTCAATCCTTTTTTCTTCAAAATTAAAACTGTGGCCCGTCGGAAGAAGGAATTTTATTCGGAAATAATATTTTGTCTGAGTCATCGAATTATTTTTGAGTATAACGCCGCTAATCAGCCGCGCGGCTTTGAAATATTTGGGAAATATTTGGGGTCAGAGTGAAATTAACCATGTTGTCAGTGGCAAGGATAAGCTCTTTACAATAAATGGAAGATTACCTTCTTCCTGATAGGATATCACCGGCGGGTAACCAGATTTGTGCCAAACTTGCTCTCATCTTACCACCAAATCAACTTAACATTATCTGTACAAATCTCTACCGGACGTTTGCCTACCTCGATTATAAATTGCTGTGCATCGCTGAAATGAAGCCCAACATTATTTCTAATCCTTGGTGCTTGAGCAGTTCAGGCGGTGTTCAGGAATAGTCTTAACCTCTATGTTGTGATTTCCAACCGAGGATTGCCATGGGACACTTTCCTGCTGAAATACTTGATTGAGTCACAATTTAGGGGAGATATGTTGACTTTCTATCTTCGTATATACAGTAGTAGTAAGTTATTATTAAAATCAACCCCCGCATCATATTCCTATGAGGTAATTTGACTAAACCTACATCCATTGCCGTTGCATAGTGATAGGGGGGGAAAAGCTGCTACCCCCTTTTTAATCCAGAAGAAACCATCTTGCGTCCACCTGGGGAGGTTGTTTTGGGCTTGAGATTATATTTTGCATTACAGGCTGGGCAAAGATATACCCCCGTAAAAACCTTTTGGTCTTGAAGTGGGTGTATCTCGTATTTGTTTTCAATACATACAGGACATGCATAGTAGAAGGGGGTATCGAGATGTTGATAAACAATACCTTTCCCCTCAGTTTCGACCATTTTGTACTTCAATAAGCGCTCTTCCCACGCGTCCTTCTGGGACAGATTCTCTTTGAGTTGTCTGTTTTCTTCTTGAATGGATAAAACGCTTTCCTGTACAGTGATTAAGGTACCTAGAAGATCAGAAACTTTTTCTTCCGCTTGGTTAATGGCCCCCAAGGCTTCTTCCGGATTGCCCATTGCAAAGAGATCTTTGATCTCCTTGAAGAGGGAAGTTGCTCCTTTTGCTACAGCTAGGCCTGTTGTTATTGCGGTCACTGGTTCCATTATGTTTTATTCTTGGTCGTTGTTTGAGTTAGTCTTAAATGACGATCGGGGTTTTCAACTCATCAGTATATCGCAGTAGCATATCGTTAAAACTTGGTAAATATCAAATACAGCTTAACAGATGTTTCCAGAGTATCTCCGAACCGAAGGTCAATATTTTCCCTTCTGACTCAATAAGGATTTTAAGTAGAAAAGATATCCTTTGGCAATATTCAGGCTGGAGCTATACAGGTTAACTCCCCCTCCTTGGACCAGCGTATCTAAATTATTTAATAAGTTTTGCCAAATTGCATTCATCTCTATTCATCCACCTAATGGCTTCGCTGGGTCCTATTGGCATACTATTTTTTTCTGATTACCAATAAGCTTCAATTAAGTTGTGATTAGTATTTACTCATTGATCTTCCTCATGGATCCTGGGAGAAATTTATCAATCTCTTCGTCTGAAAAAGTCATTTCTTCCATGCTTTTTAGTGCTTTTGATGCATCATCATAAGCCTTGTTAATTGTACGTGGAGAGCCTTTATATATTCTGTGAAGGTCATTTTGTAGCTTATCTCTTATCTTGCGGATATCGTCTTCATCTATCACTCCAGCCCTAATATCCGTTAGAAGGGAAAAATATTTTTCTCTTACATCCCAGATAGAAATTGCAGATTCCGCATGTTTCTGGGCCATGCTTCCAAGATCATATTTCTTTACATATGTGCTCAAAGCGAGGGTTAGCAGGGACACGATGGCAGCTAATATACCAATCTCTTTACTGTCGCCTAGTACAGTGATAAAGACACCAGAAGTCGTAACGGCAGATAAAATAATTTGCCACAACTTTATAGTGTTGTTTCTTGAGTTAAGTATATCCGCACACTTTTCATGCGTTTTGTGGGTCCATACCACTCGACCATAACACTCTCGGATTTGATCTTCGAAAATTTCAATCTGGGAATTTTGTTCCATAGATTTCTCGCCATTTCTGTTTGGCGGACCAGTTCTGGTCCTTGTCTTGGTATTCGATAGCTTCTAGAGAAATATTGTAGCAGCGTAACGCCTTGTATTCGAAATTACCCTTTCTATAAACATATTGATGACTTCCTAATGCAAGCCAATATTGTTTTTCTGGATCTTGATCTTTTAAATATTTTAAAAAGTCTCGACTCATCCAGTCGTAATAAACAAATGATTTATCCCTGTACTCCCACTGGCTCAAAAAATTATACGCCAAAGTATCAATGAGCAACCCACCCATTGGTACACTCCACTCATCCTTCCAAGCACGGGCCATCCGGCAAAGGCGCTTTAGATTTTTATTCCAAAGAGTATCACCGTTTTTTAGGGCTTTAATCTCAGGCCGTGGCTTAGTTACCTTCCAGTTTCCCCCATTGTTGGTATCAGGGTAAGTAAAATTCTCTCCATCCTTGTTTATAAACCCAGGGACAATTTCGTAGCATATACCATCTTCAAAATTTAGTTTCACAACTTGGCCATCACCACTAATATGGGTTGTTGAATATGTCCTTTTTACTGAATCTCTTACAGTTTGCAATAATGCTGACTGACCATTACCAGAATGCTTGTCATACTGCGCATAGACTGAGTAGGGAAGCTCCATAATCATGTCAATATCGCTAACATGAATCGCAGTCCCTCTTCCATAAGACCCGACATAAAGGCTATATGCAGTATCGGAGTTCAAATTACGGAAGTCTAAATTAAGTTGTTTGGTTATTCTCTTGTATCTATTCTGGACATTAGAGACCGTTGCGTCACTCATTCTTAAGTTGTTGCAAAGTAATTTGAAATTTTCACTTACACTCATAATCTTCCTTAATACTTATCAGAGAAACAGAGGCTCGGGTCTTGAGACATCACTTTTATGCTGATATTCCAAAGTAAACATATTTCCACTATATGGCAACTAAAGCCAACTATAGAATCTTTATCCTGCCAGTCAGGGCATAGTAGTAATAAATATCTAGCAATACAAGTACATACCCAGCAAGCACTCAATAAACAGTAGACCCAGTCACTACCAT
>JAUWLY010000342.1 GCA_030613445.1 Candidatus Stahliibacteriota bacterium
TTGAATAAGAAATGAGTATATCATCACCCTTAAAGGCGGCAGGTACACCACCGGTTCTTCTCTCGGCATTGGGATTTTCACAAAATCGCCACTTATCAGTATATTCATCTTTCCTCTCCTCTATATCTTTTCTTCTTGAATGGAGGATGCCCTTACTATCAAGTACTATGGTAGACTCAGGCTTGGCCCCATAAGCAAAGAGGAGCCTGGCGCAAGCGACATTAGCTGCTCCGGACCCGTTCAGAACAACTCTCACATTACTTATCTTCTTTCCCACGATCTTTAAAGCATTCACCAGCCCGGCCAGCATTACTGTCGCTGTTCCCTGCTGGTCATCATGCCATACTGGAATTTTCATTTCTTTACGAAGTCTATCCAAGATATAGAAACATTTTGGTTTTTCAATATCCTCTAAATTTATTCCACCAAATGAGGGTTCAAGCCACTTAACAGCTTGTATTATTTCGTCTGGATCCTTTGTATCCAAACATATAGGAAAAGCATCTACACCACCAAGATATTTAAATAGAATCCCTTTTCCTTCCATGACTGGAAGTGCTGCATGAGGACCTATATTACCAAGCCCTAAAACTCTTGTACCATCACTTACAATTGCAACAAAATTCCCTTTATTTGTATGCGTAAATACCTTATCAGGATGCGCAGCTATGTCCTTACACGGAGCAGCAACTCCCGGTGTATACCAGATTGCAAAATCATTAAAGTCTTTAATCCGGCATTTGACACCAACCTCTAATTTCCCCTGATAAAATGGGTGCAATCTCATAGCATCCTTACTTGGCTGCTTCGCCTTGGCAAGGAGTTCCTCTATATTAGGTTTCTCTTTCATTCTTAAATCCTCCTTCGTTAATTCAATCTCTTGCCTGAATTTTTAGTAACCAATGACTAATCTATTCCAGAATGAAGTTCATGTCTATTGCTTGATTCATAAGACATAATATCAGGATATCTAATCAGCATAGCGTGTCAAGAGTAGTGAAAAAAAGAGCCCAGGGTTGTTGGATCAACCCTGGGCTCTGACGTATAGTATCTCTTCTATCTTACAGTGTCACCTTCATTTCAATCGGATGTTCGACGCCTTCATCTGAAGTATTATAATATTCATAGACGCGTGAAGAACGGATCTTTGCCTTTATCGGGTACTTTGCTTTAATGCTATAGGAAAGTCTAACTGGCTTAGCTGAATTCACTTCGTCCAGATAGATAATAAGCTGACGCGGGGTAATGCTGTATTTCTGAATCTTCTTGCCGACAAGTTCATCAAGGGTTGGAGTTTGAACCTCAAAGCCTGGTGGAATACCCAGATCAACCATGACCATCTGCGCCGTACCTGGTCGGGTGAGTTTTATCATCACATCAACGTTCACCAGGTCATTTATTGATAGCTTTGTCCTATCATATTCGACATCAATAATAAATGGTGGCTTTACAGGTCGCGGTAGATCTTTCCACGGGATATAGTAAGCACTGGTTATCTCGTACATGAAATTGCCTTCGCCCTTAACCTCGAGCTCAATAGTATTAGTCTTACCAATATAGTCAGTCAACTCAATCTGATGCATTAAGTCAGCATTATCATCGCTTATCTTCAGAACTTGTACCTTTTCGCCATTCATATTGACAATGACCTGGGCATCAATATCTTCAGCTGTACCACCTAAAGCTGCAACAAGTGAACGTAATGCAATAACCGTGCCCTGGGTAGTGTGCCATAAACCACCAGAACCTTTGTTTCTAATCAACCAGGTCAGCGCTTTCGTAACAGTATCGCTGTATTTGCCAGATTTGATCAAGGCATAGGTAGCAAGACCGGTCGCCTCAACATCAGCCCCTTTACCACGGCTAAACGTCACTGAAGGGATACCTGATTCCCAATAGACTGCATCTTTGTCTTTTTTAGCCACAGCAACGAGTTTTTTCAGTACTTCCATTGTGGTTGCGCCTTTTGGCTCAACCGCAATGAATGCATTAGCAACAAGAGCAAGCATATACGGATCATTCGCCGCCTTGAGGTTCTTTTTCAGAAAAGATAAACCTCTTGATACGGCTGTTCCTCTTTCACCAGTCTCACCCAATGCCCATACAATATAGGCAGTCGGCAGAATCTCACTTTTCTGGATATTGCTCCACGATTCAGCATGGAGATACTGTTTATCTGGTAACCATGAACCATTTTTTTCCTGTTGGTTTTTCAACCACTGAATTGTCCGGTCGATCAAACGCTCATCGATCTCGTAAACCTTTGCCATGTCATTGAACTGCATTAATCCGTACGCGGTCAATATTTTGTTTGCCGGCGCATCACCAAACCAAGAAAAACCACCGCCTTTGACCTCAAAAGATACAAGCCGTTGATACCCGATGCTTATATATTCCTCGGCAGCCATTTCTATCTCAGGCTTGATCTGTTCAGTCTGGCGTATGTAATCAAGTAATAATACATTCGGATAAGTTACCGAAGTAGTCTGTTCAAAACAACCAAAAGGCATACGGAACAGATTATCAAGGCCATCCACAATTTGTGAGTAAATACCCGGGAATATCTTAAGAATGACAGAATTCGCATCAGCAATCGCATTACCGGGAAAAGTTATCTGTTTTGTGATCTTTGCTTCAAGCCGGTCTGACAACACGCTTTCAAACCGTCTGCCATCAGGGAGGATTGTAATCATCCTCTTGATCGCATCTGATTTGACTTCTCCATAAGCTCTCACGAGGATTGAAAAGTATCCAAGTTGCTTTACCTTTATTGGAAAATAAACGACTGAAACCTCATCCTTTTTCAGCACCTTAGTGATCTCACTCTTTTTAAGAATATCGAACCAGTCTTCTTCCTGTAATACGAGTTTGATCTCTTGATCTCTGGGCAGGTAATTGTAGATCGCAACAGGTATGGAGATCTCGTCTCCCTCAGTAAGTGCAATA
>JAUWLY010000181.1 GCA_030613445.1 Candidatus Stahliibacteriota bacterium
ATGACGACAGTCTGATAGTCGGATAGTCCCATAGTCGGATGGTCGGATGGTTGAATAGTCGGATGGTCTGATGGTCCTATAGTCTGATGGTCTGATGTCCTGATATCCTGATTCCCTGATGTCCTGGTAACCTGACACCTCGATAGTCTTTCTTCCAACTCTCTTTGGGTGATTACTCTTTTTTCTTTTCCATATAAATATTCAGTGGGTTGATACTCCTGAGCACCAGTGGCAACAATGATAATACCATGTTCAATCTGCTCTCGTTCTTTAGGCTCTATTGTACTGAGTTCTGAATACTGATAATTCTGGTTTTTATCATTGAATCTTATTGTCGTTTTATAATCACCAATAAACCCCTTTATTTCCTCAATTTCAAAATTTCTGTGTACACAAATCTTGGGGTGGGCATTAACCTCGTCAACAAGAGATTTCAAGAAAGGTTTAGTCTCTTCTCCCTCGAGTGTATAGACGATGTTTCTCAGATTACCACCAAGCTCATTCTCTTTTTCAATGATATCAACATGATATTCCTGCCCAGCAAGATCCAAGGCTGCAGTCATACCTGCCAACCCACCTCCGATTACAAGACTATTTTTGTTAACACCCAACCTTGTTTTACTCAATGGCTCAAGGTATAATGACTTAAGAACTGCCATTTTGACAAGATCTTTCGCCTTTTCTGTTGCCTTTTCCGGTTCTCGCTGGTGAACCCAAGAACATTGTTCGCGAATATTGGCAAATTCAAAAAGATAAGGATTGAGCCCCGAATTTCGGAGTGTTCCCTGGAACAATGATTCATGGGTTCTTGGTGTGCAGGCGGCAACAACTACACGATTGAGCCCAAGTTCATGGATCTTATCACTTATTATTTTTTGCGCATCCTGCGAGCATGCAAACATCAGTTCCTGGCTATAAACCACATAGGGAAGTTTGGCAACATATTCTACAACATTTTTAACATTTACGGTTGCCGCGATGTTTATTCCACAACGGCACACAAAAACACCAATTTTCGGCCGATCACCATCACTGACTGGTATCTCTGATGGATATTCTACTACAATTTCCTTGTTCGGAAATCCGCTCAATATCACACCTGCCGAACCCGCTGCACCGCTTGCTTCAATAACTGACTCAGGAATATCTTTCGGACCCGAAAAAGTACCACACACAAATATGCCCGGGCATGAAGTGGCAATTGGTGAAAATGTAGTAGTTCGGACAAAACCAAAATCATTAACCGTGATTCCGAGTTTCTCTGCAAGATGTTTTAGTTCTGGAGTCGACTGCAAACCAACAGAAAGAATCAGCAATCCAAATGATTCTTTCCTAACATGTCCATTTTCTTCATAGTGAACTGTTAGATTATCATTGGTTGGGTCAATTTCAACTGAAGATATGCGCGCGCGGACAAAGCGTGTATTATGTTCATCTTCAGCCCGTTCAATAAATTTATCAAAATTCTTGCCATATGCCCTGATATCCATACCAAAAATCGTAATTTCAGCCTCCCGCAGGTGCTCAGTAATAATTATTGCATCTTTGGCTGCCTGCATACAGCAGAAAGCTGAGCAATACTCATTGCCGGTTTGTGTATCCCGTGAACCTACACATTGAATAAATGCGATTCTTTTCGGTTCTTTAGCATCAGATGGTCTTAACACATGCCCCTGAGTCGGTCCTGAGGCACTCAGAATGCGTTCAAATTCCATGCTTGTTACAACATTTGGATAGATTTTGTAGCCATATTCGTCTTTCAGCAAAGCATTAAACTCAGCAAGTCCTGCTGCAATAATGATACTACCAACCTCAAGATCAATAAATTTTTCTTTTTGATTGAAGTCTATTGCTTTTGGTTCGCAGAATTTTTCACAGATGCGGCATTTACCTCGTCTAAAATAAATACAGTGCTCTTTATCAATTATTGCAACTGCCGGAACTGCCTGAGGAAAAGGAATATGGATACACTTTGTATCACATAATCCCATGTTATATGTATCGGGTATTTTGACCGGACACTTTGCCATACAGATGCCGCAGCCTGTACACTTGTCTTCATCCACATAACGAGGTTTTTTGCAGACTTTTACCTTGAAGTATGGTGCCTCCCCCTCAACCGACTCTACCTCGGCGTTAGTAATGATATTTATGTATGGATGATTGTCTGCCTCAACAAGTTTCGGAGAAAGAATACACAATGAACAGTCATTTGTTGGAAAGGTCTTGTCAAGTTGTGCCATTCTGCCACCAATGCTCGGTGACCTCTCAATAAGATAGACCTCAACACCGGAATCGGCCAAATCCAAAGCAGCCTGGACTCCGGCAATACCACCGCCTATAACCATCACTTTCTTATGGCTATTCATTTCTCTCATATTTGCTCTTTATCTTATTTAACACATAAAATATTTCCATCATTTTTTGACTGGGTGTAGTTGTTTTTGCTTGTCAACATCATATTTTATGAGATCATGCCTTAGTATCTGCAGTCGTTTATCTATTTCTTTAATACGATCAAGGACATCAGGAGACACGTAACCTCCTTTAATTGCGAGATACTGTAAAACACGCATGAGATCTGGAAAGTTAACATTCTGTGGACAGTGTGCATAGCATCGATAACAGATAAGGCAAAACCAGATGGCGGGCGAGCTTAATACCTCTTCACGCATACCGAATAGAATCTGACGAATAATTCTGCGCGGACTGAAGGCTTCATCGATCTCACTAATTGGACATCCAGCAGTACACGAGCCGCAGGCAAAACACTTCCTTAAATGCTCACCCCCTGGATACGATATCACTTCTTCAGCGAATTTGAAATCCATTTCGTTAATATTAATCTTGCCTTCTTTTGTCTCCATGGTTTTACTCCTTTTGTGCGTAGTCTGCCACTCCTAGTTTCTTTATTTCTTCAATAAATTCATTAACCTTCTTCTGGAATTCTATACCTTCACCAGCCGAGATAAAATTTAATTTTAATCTTTTTGTATTAACACCAAATTCACTCAATAAAAATTTAAGGAAGTAATATCTTCTTATTGTTTTATAATTACCATTTATATAGTGACAATCGCCAGGATGACAACCAGTGATCATCACACCATCAACCCCATTTTGGAATGCCTTTAGGACAAACTCTGGTTCAATCCTGCCCGAGCACATTGTCCTGATTGTTCTAAAGTAAGGTTCTATTTGTAGCCGCGATACACCTGCCAGGTCGGCACCGGCATAAGAGCACCAGTTGCAGCAGAAAATAATTATCTTTGGCTTAAAATTATCCATAATCACTCCTTTATTGCTTCAACCATTGCCATGATCTGGTTTTTTGTAAACCCATACTGATCCATTGCACCCGAAGGACACGCAGCAACACAGGTACCGCAGCCTTTGCATAATGCCTCATTTACCTTGGATATCCGTTTTCCATCTTCAGTGATAATTTCGATCGCTTCGTATGGACATAAACTACTACAGACACCACAGCCAACACAGAGTTCTTCATTGACATGAGACACCGTTGCTTCTGCATAGTATTTATCATTTGCCAGAATTGTCGCAGCTCGTGCTGCGGCAGCTTCAGCCTGACCAACTGTTTCATTTATAAACTTGGGACTGTGTGCAAGCCCCGCAACAAATATTCCTTCGGTAGCAAAGTCGACCGGTCTGAGCTTCACGTGTGCCTCAAGAAAATATCCATCACTATTTAAAGGTACCTTCAATATCTTTGCGATTCTATCATTATTATTAGGTACGATACCAGTTGAAAGGACTATAAGGTCAGGATGAATTTCAATGTTTTCTTGCAACACCGGTTCAAATACTGAAATTTCTAAGGAACTATTGTTGTTTTGTAACAAAGGTTTCTTTTCATCATATTGTATAAACATCACCCCAGTTTCCCTTGCCTTAGTATAGAAATCTTCTTTGAAGCCATACGTACGGATATCACGATAAAGAACATATATTTTTGCCTTTGGGTTTAGCTCAAGTAATTTTAATGAATTCTTAATAGCCTGAGAACAACATCTTCTACTACAATATGGATGACCATTATCCCTGGAACCAATGCACTGGATCATGACGACAGTCTGATAGTCGGATAGTCCCATAGTCGGATGGTCGGATGGTTGAATAGTCGGATGGTCTGATGGTCCTATAGTCTGATGGTCTGATGTTCTGATATCCTGATTCCCTGATGTCCTGGTAACCTGACACCTCGATAGTCTTTCTTCTAACTCGCGCTGGGTGATTACTCTTTTTTCTTTTCCATATAAATACTCAGTTGGTTGATACTCCTGAGCACCAGTAGCGACAATTACTACTCCGTGTTTAAGTTCTGCCTTTGTGCCATCTGCAATGAGAATTTCAGTCTCGTAATTTCCAATAAATCCAGAAACCGATTCAATCTCCGCATTGGTAAATACATGTATCAACTCATTGTTTCTCACTTGTTTAATTATTCTTTTTAAGAAAATTTTGACATCATCTCCTTCGATTGTATAGTAGATATGCCTCAAATTACCACCGAGTTCTTTTTCTTTCTCTACAAGAAAGACCTCAAAACCCTGTCGGGCAAGAGAAAGGCTTGAGACTATGCCGGCAATTCCACCACCAATTACCAGTGCCTTTTGAATTACATCAATTTCACCCCGTTTTAAAGGTGTAAGTAATTGCGCTTTGGCAACCGCCATCTTCACTAAATCCTTTGCCTTTTCAGTCGCCTCCTTCGGTTCGATCATATGTATCCAGGAGCACTGGTCTCGGATGTTCGCCATCTCAAAAAGATAGGGGTTTAGGCCCGCCTCTTGTATTGTCTCACGGAAAAGTGGCTCGTGGGTCCTAGGTGTACATGAGGCAACGACAACACGGTTTAATTTATGTTTTTTAATCATCTCGATGATTCGCTTTTGACTGTCCTGAGAACATGTATATAGATTATCTTCCGCATAAACAACATGAGACAATGTCTTTGTGTACTCAACAACCAACGGCACATCGACATACCCAGCAATGTTGATTCCACAATGGCAGATGAAAGCGCCAATGCGCGGTTCTTGATTTGAGACATCCAATTCAGGTGGGTATTCTTTTCTTGTAATTAAGGTATTTCTCCTTTCAGCCAATAATTCCATTGTTTTAGCCGCAGCTGCAGATGATTGGGTTACAGTTTCCGGAATATCTTTTGGTTCAGTACATGGTCCACACACAAATACTCCTTTTCTACTCGATTGAATGGGGGTAAAGGTATCTGTCTGAAAGAAACCATGCTCATTTAATCTAATACTTAACTTTTGTGCGAGTTCAGGCATCTGTTTCAATGGCTTCAGACCACACGATAAAACTACCATATCAAATTCTTCGACACGTATTTTGCCGTTTCCGTCAGAATATTTAATAATTAAATTCTTCGATTCAGTAATCTCTTCAATTGACGAAGGACGGCATCTAATGTATTTTACACCACTATTTTTCGCCTTTTCATAATATTCATCAAATCCCTTACCAAACGCCCTGAGGTCCATATAAAATATTGTACACCTAAGTTCAGGTGAATGCTCCATCGCTATAACCGACTCTTTTGTCGCATGCATACAGCATACTGATGAACAGTATTTGTGCTCATCATCCCTTGAGCCAACGCATTGAATAAAAGCAATCTTTTCTGGGTCTTTCCTGTCACCTGGTCTCTGAATATGTCCCTGATAAGGACCTGATGCCGAAAGAATCCTTTCAAATTCTACTGACGTAACGACATTTTCATATCGTCCATTACCGTACTCACGTTTCTTCTTGCCATCGTATACCTCAAAACCGCATGAAAGTATAACTGAGCCAACATGTAAATCTAATATCTCTTCTTTCTGATCAAAATCTATTGCCTCTGCTTCGCAAAGGTCCTGGCAAATTTTGCATTTATCAGTCAAAAAATGAACACAATGTTCCTTATCAATAACTGCTGCATTAGGCACAGCCTGAGGAAATGGAATGCGAATCGCTGATCGCGACCTGAGCCCCTCATCAAATTCATCTAAAAGTGGTTCTGGGTTTTTTTTACTTATCTTTTTCAGCCGTTCTGAGGCAGTTGGACATATTGCATAACAGGCTCCACATACCATACAGATATCAGAAGCAACATCAAATGGTG
>JAUWLY010000322.1 GCA_030613445.1 Candidatus Stahliibacteriota bacterium
CAAACAGTAGCAACAATCCAGCTCCAAGCAGTCGTGGCGCATACTGAAACATCTCGTTCAAAAGCCGGTTGAGCGGCACAGTGATGAGTGTTAGCCCTAGAACCTGGAAAACAGCGATCAGCACGAAGCGCATGATCAGCCAGAACACTCCCTTAGCAACCAACCGTTCCGACTCAACGCCTTCAGCACCTTCTTTATCAGTCATCCAACCTGCAAGTCGCTTGCCTAAGCCTGTGTGGCGAAGCGCCTTACCAACAATGACAGATATCACCCGGGCAACTAACCAACCGATAATCAGGATAGCCAAGGCTCCAACGAGGTGGGGATATAGGCCCCAACTGACTGGGTGATTTGTTCTATAATGACTTGCATCTTTACACCTCCTTTAGTTAAACACTAATGTCCATGCTTGAGCATACCTTTCTGCTTAAGCAGCATATTATGGCAGATATCTTGTTCATATCCGAAGCATGTTTGTGTACACCGCCAATCTTGAAATTAAAATATAGTCCATACCAGTGGCATTGAGTACAAGGGCAGCGTCTTTTGTCTTCTGGGCTAATCCTCCGAGGCTACCGCGTGTAGCCATGCTTCTGATAAAGACATTTTTTTGTAGTGCCAAATCAGTCATTCTAATACGGTCGCCAAGTAATGCACCGCCAGAAAATGGCGATGTAGGATCGACCGCAATGATACCGATTTTCTTCTTTTTCAACAATAATCTTTTGGCTACGGCATTAACTAATGTCGATTTACCTGCTCCAGGTGGTCCGGTAATGCCAACATGATACGCCTTACCTGTGTGCGGAAATATCGTCTCTAAAATCTTTGTTTTGGTATCATTCTCAACCGCGCTAATGGTCTGCGCAATAATCCGCTTGTCGCCCTTTAATAATTTCTTTAAGGAATTCATCTTTATGCTTATATCTTCATTCTTCATTTATACTATCTGCTAATTCGTTGGTATTTGTTTCACGATCAAAGGTGTTTTTTAAAAAATTCAATTTGATCACTGACACTTTTTTCGAAATTTTCTCCAGTATATATATCAAAGTGGCCTATTGGATAATGTTTGATCTCTGCATATTTGCTCAATTCTTTTTCGGTCTCGGCGCTTATTGGAGCTAAGCTGTCATGATCACATATCTGAATCAGAACTGGACAACGTACGTTCCGGATGTGTTTGTCCGGTCTGTATCCGTGTGACCGCAGAATGACACGAGCACAGACTTCATTAATAAAATGCTCTGATGCAAGTTTTCTGTAGCCCTCATATGCATCTGAAATAGGGAAAAAAGCCATAGTTCCAGGGTTACCTACGATGGGTATTTTATGGGGCGAAAGACCCAAGCGGGACCTTCCCATATCACGTTGTCCGTGAACAAACAGCCGGAGAATGTGTCTGATGCCCAATTTTTTCCTAAACATCTGTTCTGAGGCACGTTGATCCAATCCTGGACATTGTGCGACTACACAGGCGATATTTTTATCTTTTGCAGCAATCACAATACCATATCCACCGCTTGCTGAAGTTCCCCACAGAGCAATTCTTGCCGGATCAATCTCCTTGAGGCTTCGAGCATATACAATCGCTGCTGCGTAATCTTCCAGTTGATACGAAATCAATACGAGTTGCCTGGGTTCACCTTCGCTTTCACCAAAATGCCTGTAATCGAATGCCAGCACAGCAAAACCGGCTTCCTGATATCGAAGAGCATAAGATTCCATGATCATATCCTTAGTTGCACCAAAGCCATGTCCCATAATTATACATGGAACCGAAGCAGACAAATCCTCAGGTACATACAGCCATGCGCTTATTGTTGTTCCTTTGACTTTAAAACTCGCGTCTTTTCTTAACCGGGGTGGTTTTGTGTGTACCTCTTTGGTCAGTTGTTTCGTTTTTCCCAAGCGTTGCTCTGGCACTGAAAAACCAGGGGAAAAGGTCACGATTAAAAGATACAGAACAATTATCCCGATAATAACGCCAATGATTTGAAGAACTATCATTTTGAAATCCCGATTTCGTATAACTTACTTATTTCTGAACTTTGAGTAAATTTTACGTAATTAATATCTATTTCCGTCATGAGATCACTTCTTCTGTGCTTTTTCGATCTTTGCCCAGGTATCACGCAATGCCACGGTGCGATTGAATACTAATTTTGAATCGGATGAATCTGGATCAACACAGAAATAACCCTTTCTCTCGAACTGATACCGATCTCCTGGTTTTGCATCTTTTAGAATTGGCTCAACCCGGCAGGAACTCAAGACCTCTAAGGACTCTGAATTTACATTGGATGTAAAATCTTTATCTTCATCTGCTTCATTAGGATTTGCTTTGGTAAAAAGACGATCATACAACCGCACTTCGGCATTGAGCGCATGATCAGCTGAAACCCAGTGGAGTGTTGACTTTACTTTACGACCATCAGGTGCATCACCACCACGTGTTTTCGGATCATACGTGCAGTGTAGTTCGACAACTTTTCCTTTTTCGTCTTTAATCACATTAACACATTTGACAAAATACGCATAACGCAACCGTACTTCACGACCTGGCGCCAGACGAAAATATTTTTTATGCGGCTCTTCACGAAAGTCGCCTTGTTCAAGATACAGCACACGAGAAAACAGAACCTTTCGTGTTCCCATACTCGGGTCTTCTGGGTTGTTCACGCAATCTAATTCCTCTACTTTGTCTTCAGGATAATTATCAATAATTACTTTCAGTGGATGCAGTACTGCCATCACACGCTGAGCACGTTTATTCAAATCTTCGCGCAGACAGTGTTCGAGCAATGCTATGTCAATAACACTTTCAGTCTTTGCTATACCGATACGTCCCACAAAATTTCTTATTGATTCAGATGTATATCCTCTCCTTCGTAAACCAGATAGCGTGGGCATACGGGGATCATCCCAGCCATCTACATAATTCTCATGCACAAGTTTTACCAGCCTGCGGGTGCTTGTTATCATGTAGCTCAAATTGAGGCGGGAAAATTCGATTTGTTGTGGGTGATGCACACCTAACTCGTTCAAATACCAGTCGTACAGAGGTCGATGATCTTCAAATTCAAGAGAACAAAGAGAATGGGTAATTTTCTCTATTGAATCTGATTGTCCATGGGTCCAGTCATAAGTCGGATATATACACCATTTATCTCCCTGACGATGGTGTGATTTATGTAAAATACGATACATAACTGGATCGCGCATATTAATATTAGACGCAGCCATGTCGATTTTAGCACGGAGTACGCGAGAACCATCGGGAAACTCACCTGTTTTCATGCGCTCGAATAAATCAAGATTTTCCTCAACTGAGCGGTT
>JAUWLY010000337.1 GCA_030613445.1 Candidatus Stahliibacteriota bacterium
GGATAGCACCGAGCATCATTTTCACTGCCGACAAAAAGCATCGCCGGGTAGTTGGTGCCATCGATTACATTATGATAAGGAGAGTATTCATGCAAGTACTTGAATTGTTCAGGATCCTCGGCAGTGCCATATTCTTCAGCCCAGATATTTGCATAGCCAAACTTGTGATATCGGAGCATGTCAAGCAAAGGTACTGCACAGACTACGATCTTGAAGAGTTCTGGTCTCTGGACGACGACGGCTCCCACGAGCAATCCCCCGTTGCTGCCGCCGCCAATAGCCAGCTTATCGCGCTCGGTGTACTTATTTTCAATAAGCCATTCAGCCGCCGTTATGAAATCATCGAACACATTTTGTTTCTTGTCGAGCATGCCAGCTTCGTGCCATTCTTTACCGTACTCACCGCCGCCGCGCAGGTTGGGTATTGCGACCATACCACCGGATTCAAGCCATAGGGCATAGGTAGTTGAAAAATAGGGTTTCATTGGCACATTGAAACCACCATAACCAGTAAGGTACGTAGGATTTGTGCCGTCTCGTATGATATCTTTGCGGTGAATGAGGAACATAGAGACCCGGGTGCCATCCTTTGAGTCATACCATACCTGTTCAGTCGTGTAACTTGATACATCGATCTCAATAGGCGGTCGGTGAAAGATCTCTAATTCGTCCTTATCAATATCGTATTGGAAAGTGGTTCGCGGATAAGTAAATGATGAAAACTGCACCCAGATATCAGAGGTTGACCAATACCCCCATATCCTTGCACTTCCCAAAGTGGGCAGCGGAATCTCTTTTAGATATTCACCATCTATTGAATAGATTTTAATTACTGTATGGGCATTATGCATGTAGACTGTAAAAAGATGACCGGCAATGCCGGCAATATATAAAAGGTTGTCATCGGCTTCAGGGATTAGTACTTTCCATTCTTCTTTGTTTGGTTTATCCACATCTGCAATATAGACCATTCCTTTTGGCGCCTGGACATCAGTCCAAATAATGAGTTTGTCTTCGATGATGTCAATATCATATTGTCCATCAAAAGTGGTTGTGACCGGGACCATCTGATTGTCATCTTGGATTCTTTGCAAGAATACCTCGTTCTTATTGAATATCCCGCGGTAAAGCAACAGATACTTGCCATCTTCAGTTACAGACACAGCGTGGTAATACTCTTTTACCGAATCATGGGAAAAGACTTCAATATCTTGTGATAAAGGTGAACCCAATTTATGAAAATAGACCTTGCGCCAGTAGTTTTCCTCTCCTTCAGGCACTTCTCCTTTTAAAGGACAAGAAGAATAATAGAAACCTGAATTGTCAGGTAGCCAGGCAATACTTCTTTGGCGCCAGCCACGAAGTGAATCAGAAAGGATTTTTTGACTCGCGACCTCCATTACCTTTATAATAATCTGTTCATTGCCAGCTTCAGCAGTTCCAAAAGCCAGGTATTTCCCGTCGCGTGAGGGCTGGACGAGGTTCAGTGTTTTTTGTCCCCACTCATTTGGGTTCAACAGAAGGATTGCCGGAGCAGATTCGTGGTCTCTATAATAGTATGCCCAGCGTTCCCATTCTTTCTTGGTCGCCCAGAAGAAGAGTCGGTCACTACCGAGCACTTTTTGAGGGGTTCGTTCATCATCATAACGCCATAAGGAAGTGTAGCGTTCAACCAGCCACTTGCGTTGGGGTAATTTGTTTATTATAGACCGTGTTATATTCTCCTGTTTTTGTAACCATGTTTGCACGCGAGGCTCTTCACTGCTTTCGAGCCAGCGATAGTTGTCAAAAATTACGGTGCCGTGAAGTGTATCAACGACGGCTATTTTTTCTATCGTAGGATAGCAGAGAGACTGATACTTCAGCGTGCAGGTCACAAGACCCATCAGCACGCATAGATAGGATATTTTATTTCTTATAAAATCAATTTGTTGTTGCCACACTAACATCGTCAAATAAGATTGCAGGAAAAACGCCCGCATGGGTCATGTGTGCAGTATTTTCTATGGCAATAATTCGCTGCATGGTTTCGTAAATATTGCCGGCAATCATCGCATCTTTTACTTGACCGATAACCTCGCCGTTCTCCACGTACAGTCCCGGCGATAATCCTATAGAGAAATCACCGTTTAGAATGTTGCCACTATGTGCACCAAGAGCACCGGCGACAATGATCCCTTGATCCATCCTTTGGATTAATTTTTCTAAAGATACTTCACCGGTTTTTATATGAAGATGTTGGAGTGAGGGGGATGGTTTGAGGGCGATGGTTTCGTCAGACCAACGAGCTGTTTTAAAACCGTGGCCAGTTGGTTCGACCTTGTTTTTTTGCGCATAGCAAAGATCATAGTAGAAGTTTTTCAGCACGCCATTTTCAACTATAAGAAAATGTCGGCATGGCGTGGCTTCGTCATCAACTGATCTAGCACCCGGTAGTCTGTCATTGAGTGGGTCATTGTAGATGGTCAATTTCGTACTGAATAATCGTGCACCGATTCTCTTGCTAATGGGAGATTGCTTTTCATAAACAACCGCACCGTTGGTGGCGCTTTGAAGCCGCCAGGTCAGGGTATGCATACTTTCCGGCATGAAAAGAACTTTCATCCTTTTTCCTTTAGGATTCACTGTTCTCAAAGATTTGTTATAAAGGTCGATCATCATCATCAGGTCTTTTTCCTGCATTTTCTCAAAGGCTTTGCCGGCGAAGATGCGGTGCATTGCTGCATAGGAATTCGGATAGACTATTGCAACGACGACCGCATATTCCGAGGTTTTCGTTTTAATATCAGTACCAGCGCTGTTTATGATGCGTACTTTTTCAATGGAGTCACTAGCAGTGATGTTGCACTGACCCTTGACCTTTGAACTTATTAGCTCATAAATCCTCTCGCATTCGTCGATCAGGTTACGGTTAGACAATTTGCTCAGCGATGAGCAATATGTCCTGAGCTTTGGGGTGGTTTTGGTAAGAGGGAAATCAAATTTTGCTTCAACACGACCCTTTAACGATGCCAGACAATTATCCAGGAGTTCCTTGCGGTTTCTCAAGTTTTTTGTATAGGCAAAGCCCAGTTTGTTGTTTTTTATGAT
>JAUWLY010000218.1 GCA_030613445.1 Candidatus Stahliibacteriota bacterium
GCCCGTGACGAAAATTAGTTTTTCCGAGCGGAATATGAGACCCCTCAGTTTAGTAAATTCGTCTTTCCGGTCAAGGAATCGATTTTCATACTGACGTTTGATTTTCTTTTCGCTCAGTATCTTATAAAATTTATTATTACCTTCAACAATTCCTTCACAATCGAAAAAGTTCTTGTTAAGCTCATAGCAGTTTTCGTCGATGAATATTTCACCAACCGGTGCTTTTTCTTCAAGTAAAGAGGCAGTATCAATAACCGGACCGTAGACGTTACCGTCTTCACAAATCACTTCGCCGGTTGCAATACCGAGATGAGTGCCCATTGACTGAGAGATTTCTTTTGTAGCTTCCAATATTCTTAAGCCGCTTAGAACCGCGCTATACGAATCATAGCCATGCGATTTCGGAAAGCCAAAGATCGCCATGACACGGTCGCCTTCGTGGCGCAAAACAGTGCCGTCATGGATGTGGATTATAGAATCCAGGGTTCTGAAACACTCGTTGACAAATTCGGCGATTTTTTCAGGTCCCAGTTTTGAGGTTAGCTCAGTAAATCCAGTAAGGTCTGCGTAGAGGATTGTAGTAAGTCTTTTTTCCCTCACAATGATAAGTATACCAAGAAAAGAACAGTAGTCAATGATTGACCGTAGTTCCAAGAAGCAAGTTCCAAGAACCAAATTCCAAACTAATTGGAAAGAACAACAATATTGATTTATCCCGTGGAATGAAATTCAGCGGGACGATCAAAACGTTCGTAACGATCTTAACGATAATCGGTATTTATTATTGACTTTGGGATTTTTTAGGATATTATTCACTATGGATGAACGGTTGAACAAAGTTACGGAGCTGCACAAGATGAAAATTAATCCTTACCCATATAAATATGAACGTACCCATACATTTGCTGAATTAAGAGAAAGTTTTGAAAAAATAAGCCAGACTGCGGAAATAGTGGCAAGTTGTGGTAGGATTCTTGCAGTTCGTGGTCATGGTAAGACTGTTTTTGCTACCCTCGCTGATGAGAGTTCAAAAATGCAGGTTTATCTTCGTCAAGATAAACTCGGTGATAGGTTCAAAGTCTTTGAGTTGTTTGACATCGGTGATTTTATTGGTGTTAAGGGTAATGTTTTCAAAACAAAAACCGGTGAGATAACCATACTCGTAAGTGATTTCACAATTCTTGCAAAGAACCTGAGACCTTTGCCTGAGAAATGGCACGGACTAAAGGATATTGAAATAAGGTATAGAAAACGCTATCTCGACCTTATCGCAAATCCTGAAATACGCGAGATTTTTAAAGAGAGGACCAGATTAGTCGGTTTAATCCGTAGATTTTTCGATGACCATGGTTTTGTCGAGATGGAAACACCTATTCTTCAACCAATCTATGGGGGAGGTGAGGCTAATCCTTTCAAAACCTATTATAACGCCCTGGAAAGAGATATGTACTTGAGGATAGCTGATGAATTGTATCTTAAGAGATTAATCGTTGGCGGTTATGAAAAGGTGTACGAAATCTGTCGCGACTTCCGTAATGAAGGTATTGATCGGTTTCACAACCCTGAGTTCAGCATGATCGAGGTTTATCAAGCCTATACTGATTATGAAGGTATTATGGATCTTGTTGAGTGCTTTATGGAATACTTACTCGATAATCTAAGTGATTCAAGAACCATGGTATTCTGCGACCGTGAGGTAGAATTTAAGCGACCCTTCAAACGGATTAAATATACTGAGGCGTTAAATGAAAAACTTGGCTTTGACATACTATCAGCAAAAGAGGGCGAGCTTGACCAATCTTGCAGAACGCACGGCATTGATTATAAGGTCTTATCAACCGGTGCAAAGATCGATAAGCTATTTGGTGAACTGATTCAAAAACACATTATAGAACCAACTTTTGTGATTGACCACCCGAAAGTGATATCGCCGCTTGCCAAAGTGCACAGAAAAGATGAGCGTCTCGTTGAGCGCTTTGAGTTTATTGTGTTTGGTACTGAATTGGCAAATGCCTTTTCCGAGTTAAATGACCCGGTGGAACAACGTAAACGTTTTGAAACACAACTCGCTCAGAAGCAAGAAGGAATCAGCGAGATAGATGAAGATTTCCTTGAAGCCTTAGAATATGGTATGCCGCCGTGTGGAGGTCTAGGTATTGGCATCGACCGCTTAGCTATGATTATGCTTAACCAGCCATCAATACGGGATGTAATTCTCTTCCCTCAACTCAAGAAGGAGAAGTAATAAACACCGAGTTTTTTGTTGCCAAGCGCTATCTCCGTTCAAAACACAGGAAGTTCTTTTCACTTTCGACATTAGTTGCTGTCGGCGGCATTTTTGTTGGTGTTGCTGCTCTTCTTATTACGCTTTCAATGATGAATGGGTTTCAGAACGAACTGAGAAGAAGAATTCTTGGCGGTATGCCGCACATTGTCGTTGGTCGATATTTCAATGAACCTCTGGAAAATCATCAAGCGGTAATGCTGGATTTGAAAAAACACAAGTTCATCAAGGCTATGGCACCGTTCATAATCCAAAAATCCATCATTAGGTCACGTAAAATGATGGATGGGGTCGTAATAAAAGGCGTCGACGAAACATTAGAGAGGAAGATAACTGAAATCGAGCACAAAATAGTCGACGGTATGTTTGAATTGGAAGGAGGTTGTGTCTTAGGGATTGAATTGGCGCATAACCTCAGGGCGACGGTTGGCGACACGCTTATTGTCGCTTCACCATTTGGTAATCAGCTGGGTATGTTACCGCGTGCAAAAAAAGTTGTCCTGAAAGGTGTTTTCGATTTCGGGTACTATGACTACAATTCAACTATCGTCTATATGAGCCTGGAAGATGTGCGATCCTTATTCGACATGGGTGATGTGGTAAGTGCCATAGGTTTGAGCGTTGATGATGTTTACGCAACACCCCATTATGTGAAGGTGATCGAAGATGATCTTGGTTACCCGTATCGTGCCAAGGATTGGATAAGGAGAAATCACTCGGTGTTCGCGGCGCTCAAACTCGAAAAGATCATTACATTTATCGTTTTGACTCTTATCATTCTGGTGGCCGGGTTCAATATCATCGGCACTTTAGTAAACATGGTCAAGAAGAAAACCAAGGAGATCGGTATACTTCGTTCTTATGGTTTCACATCAAGTTCTATTATGAGACTCTTTATCTATCACGGCAGCATGATCGGCATCCTTGGTACTACCCTGGGGTTAGTTTTTGCCTTTGTTACATGTCTTGTATTAGATAAGGTTGTTTTCATCCATTTACCCGGTGATGTTTATTTTATTGAGACGCTACCAGTTGAAATGGCGACTCAAGACTTTGTTATTACCGCCATCGCCGCGATTCTTATCAGTTTTTTGTCGACCATATATCCTGCGAAAAGAGCCGCGAAACTGACGACTGTCGAGGCGCTCCGCAATGAGTAGTATCCTTCAATTGAGTAATATAACAAAGACTTATTTCCTGCGGAGTGAAAATGTAGAGGTCTTGAAGGACGTTAACCTGGAGGTAGCGAAAGGACATTGGGTGGTTATCGTTGGACCTTCAGGATGCGGTAAGTCCACCTTGCTGAATGTAATGGGTAGCCTCGACCGACCGACCAGCGGAAGAGTCATTGTTGACAATATTGATATTTCGTCACGTAACGATGCCGAGCTTTCTGCCTTGAGAAACCAGAAACTGGGTTTTGTTTTCCAGTTCCATCATCTTTTGGCTGAATTTACCTGCCTTGAAAATGTTGCTTTGCCAGGTCTGCTCAGTGGTGAGCAACCGAAAAGCAGTTACGAACGGGCTGAACAGCTACTTGAAAAATTCGGCATGGCGGATAAACTGAATCGTCTTCCAGAACAGCTTTCAGGTGGTGAGAAGCAACGTGCGGCTATTGCCCGTGCTTTAGTAAATGATCCCTTGATCATCTTGGCAGATGAACCCGCCGGGAACTTGGATGAAAGGAATACTAATAAACTGCTGGAGGTATTTCTTAGTCTAAAGGATGAAGGAAAAACAGTAATTATCGTAACTCATTCATTAGATATTGCAAAAACAGGTACAGATGTGTATGATTTGAGAGAAGGAAGGTTATATGTTATGTGATGATTGCAAGAAGAAACCGGCAACGATAATTTTCAAGGAAGTACTACCGGGAAAGGTAGTCGAGTTACACCTCTGTGAGGTATGTGCGCACAGACGTGGTTTAATGATTGATAGGAAGATGTCGCCCTTTGAGCTTCTCCAAAAGCTTTTGGCAAAGAGAAGTGCTAAGGATGAACAGGTGATATGTCAGGTCTGCTATTTGTCACTCGCAGAGTTCAAACGGCAAGGCAGGTTTGGCTGTAGTCGTTGCATAGAGCAGTTCAGACCCCATATTGAGAATTTGATAAAACAGATACATCGGTCCAATAAACATATTGGCAGACGACCAAAACAGGGTATACGGAAGAGTTTCGAGGTCTTCAAGTTGCGTGAGGAATTGAGATGTGCTTTGGAAAAAGAGGCTTACGAGGAAGCCGCACACATAAGGGATAGACTGAAGGATTTTGGAGCTGATGATGTTGAATAATATAAAGTGGTTAGTTCCGGCGAAGCAAAGTAGAGATTCAAGCGAAGACAGAGAAATCGTTGTTTCCTCGCGCATAAGGCTTGCGCGTAACTTGTCTGATTTCCCATTCGAGATAAAGTTAAAGTCAAAGGACTCTGAGCGACTACTTGAGTTATCCAGGGCAGTTATTGAAGGAAAGTATCTTGGTCAATATATTGACATGAGGAAGCTCGCGCCCTTGGAAAGAGAATCCCTTTTAGAGTGTCACTTGATTTCACCAGCATTTCTTAAAATGAATAAACCGACTGGTCTTTATCTTTCTGAAGGTGGGAATATTTCAATAATGATAAATGAAGAAGACCATTTAAGAATCCAAGGCTTGACTGGTGGACTGAACCTCACTGATGTTTCTACGAACGTTTTCGAGTGCGAAGAAAAGATTGGGGAAGAGCTAAATTACGCATTTGACGAAGCTTATGGATTTCTCACTTCTTGTCCAACCAATCTTGGTACTGGGTTAAGGGCGTCGGTACTACTCCATTTACCTGGTCTGGTCTTTACAAATGAGGTTGAGAAGGTCCTAAGAGGAGCCTTGCAGATAGGTATGGCAGTGCGGGGGCTCTATGGTGAGGGGAGTGAGATAAAAGGAAGCCTTTTTCAGATTTCTAATCAGCATACGCTCGGATTGAAAGAAGAAGAGCTAATACAGACTATCATTAAGCTAACGCACATGATTACTGATATC